>JBILQA010000023.1:0-15876 GCA_044373535.1 Akkermansiaceae bacterium
GCAACTGCTGGCCGGTCTGGCCGCGGGCGTAGAACGTGCGCGACACCTGGGCGCCGCCAAACGACCGGTTGTCCAACAACCCGCCGTACTCGCGGGCAAACGGGACACCCTGGGCGACGCACTGGTCGATGATTTGGTTGGAAACCTCGGCAAGGCGGTGGACGTTGGCCTCGCGCGAGCGGAAGTCGCCACCCTTGACCGTGTCGTAGAAGAGGCGGTGGACCGAGTCGCCGTCGTTCTGGTAGTTTTTGGCGGCGTTGATGCCGCCCTGTGCGGCAATCGAGTGGGCGCGGCGCGGGCTGTCCTGGTAGCAGAAGCACTTCACCTTGTAGCCAAGCTCGGAGAGGGTGGCCGCCGCGGCGCCACCGGCCAGCCCGGAGCCAACGACGATGACCTTGAACTTCCGCTTGTTAGCCGGGTTGATCAGCTTCGAGTCGGTCTTGTGCTTGGACCATTTCTGGTCGAGCGGTCCGGATGGGATGTTACCGTCAAGGGGCATGGCTGCGGGTGGCGAAGGAGTTAGGGAAAGTTAGCGGCCGAAGTGGAAGAAGTAGATGGCCAGCGGGATGCTCAGGAAGCCGGCCCAGATGGCGAAGGCGAAGATTTTCCCGCCGGTGTCTGTGATGGCGCGGGCCTTCTTGCTGCGGTACCCGAGGGTCTGGAAGGCGGAGCCAAAACCGTGGTGGAGGTGCGAGCAGAGCAGCGTCATGGCGACCGCGTAGAAGAGCACGGCAGGTCCCCACGAGAAGCCGGCAATGACCATGCGCCAGGCGTCGGGCCGGGAGATGCCGGTTTTGGCGAGGAACTCGGGGTCGACATAGCTGGCGTAGTCGTTGCCAACGCGCGCGGTGAAGTGCAGCAGGTGATAGATGACAAAGGCCAAAATCGTCAGGCCGCTCCAGATCATCAGGCGTCCTGAGCGAGAAGCCTGGATGACGGCCTTGTGGGCGTAGGGCTCGCGCGCGGCGCGGTTCTCGCGCACGAGGGAAATGGTGGCCAGGACGTGGACAACGAGCGAGGTTAACAAGCCGATGCGCGCCACCCAAACCAGGCCGCCGTGGGCGGCGGTGTGGAGGAAGAGCGCGTAGCTGTTAAACGCATCGCGCCCGGCGAAGACGAGCAGGTTGCCGGTGAGGTGGCCGGCTAGAAAGCCGATGAACACCAGGCCTGTTAGGGCAACGAGGAGTTTCCGGCCAATCGATGATTGCCAGAAGGAAGTGAGGCTGCGGGTCAGCGCGTTCATGGGTGGGTCACAGGCGGGGCGGGCGAGGGCGAGGTTAGTGGCGAGGGCGGAGAGATCAAGCAGGCTCTAGCAGATTGTTGGCCCTGCTGGGTTTCTCACGCCTCGCGGCCGCAGCAGTTTTTGAATTTTTTACCCGATCCGCAGGCGCATTGTTCATTGCGGCCGACTTCCTTTTGGGTGAGGACCGGGCGCTTGCGTGTCGGGAGGTTGATTTTGAGTTCGGCGCCTGAGGCTGCGAGGACGGCAGGCGAGATGTTGCCCGAGCTGCCGCTGGAGGCGATGTTGGCCGCGGAGTAGGTTGGGCCAGCGCCGTCGGGGGATTCGCCGCCGGAGAGCTGGCGTGGCATGGCTTGGAGGCGGCGCTCGGTTTCCTCGAGGTAGTCGGCGGAGCGGAAGAGGTTTTGGAGCGCCTCGGTGCGGATCTGGTCCATGAGTTGGACAAACATCGAGTAGGCCTCGTTCTTGTACTCGATGAGTGGGTCCTTCTGGCCCTGTGCGCGGAGGTGAACGCCTTCGCGCAGGGCGTCCATGTTGTAGAGGTGGCCCTGCCACTGGCGGTCGATGGCGACCAGGATGATTTGGCGCTCCATGTTTTCGATCACCTCGGGGCGCGAGCGGCTCATGCGCAGCTCGTAGGTTTCCTTCACCTTGGTGATGAGGAACTCGGAGATTTCCTCGGCGGACTTTTGGTGGAAGTCGAGTTCCTCCTGGCGCACGCGCAGCGGCAGGGTGGCGTTGACCCAGCCGATGAGTTCGTTGTAGTCCGGCGCACCCTGGTCGCGCTCGCTGAGGTACTCGTCGACCTTGGCGGGGATGATCTCGCCAATGATCTCGTAGATGAGTTCGCGCGGGTCTTCGGCGCGCAGAGCGTCGTTGCGATAACCGTAGACGACCTCGCGCTGCTTGTTCATGACGTCGTCGAAGTCCAGAACGCGCTTGCGCCAAGTGTAGTTGCGCTGTTCGACGCGCTTTTGGGCGGTTTCCACGGACTTGTTGAGCCAACGGTGCTCAAGCGCCTCGCCCTCCTCCATGCCGAAGCGCTCCATCATGGAGGTCATCCGGTCTGCGGCAGCGAAGTTGCGCATCAGGTCGTCCTCGAAGGAAATGTAGAACTGGCTCATTCCCGGGTCCCCCTGGCGGGCGCAGCGGCCGCGCAACTGGCGGTCGATCCGGCGCGACTCGTAGCGCTCGGTGGCGATGACGAGCAAGCCGCCGACCTCCGCGACGCCTTCGCCGAGTTTGATGTCGGTGCCGCGGCCGGCCATGTTGGTCGAGACGGTGACGCCGCCGCGTTGGCCGGCGCGCATGACGATCTCGGCCTCCTGGCGGTGGTACTTGGCGTTGAGGACCGAGTGGGGGATCTTGGCGCGCTTGAGCATGCGCGAGAGGGTCTCGGAGCTGTCAACCGAGGCGGTGCCGACGAGAACCGGCTGGCCCTTGGCGTGGGCTTCCTCGATTTTCTTGACCACCGCGTTGAACTTCTCGCGGCGGGTCTTGAACACCTGGTCGTTGAGGTCGACGCGCGAGTTTGGCCGGTTGGTCGGGATCGGCAGAACGTCGAGTTTGTAGATGTCGGAAAATTCCGCGGCCTCGGTCTCGGCCGTGCCGGTCATGCCGCCCAACTTCTCGTAAAGGCGGAAGTAGTTTTGGATGGTGATCGTCGCGTAGGTCTGGGTCTCGCGTTCGATGTCGACGCCTTCCTTGGCTTCGACGGCTTGGTGGAGGCCATCGGACCAGCGGCGGCCGGGCATCTCGCGGCCGGTGTTTTCATCGACGATGATGACCTTGCCTTCCTTGACGACGTATTGGACGTCTTTCTCATAGCTGCAGTACGCTTTGAGGAGCTGGGAGATGTTGTGCATCCGCTCGCCTTGGACGTCGAGGCGCTGTTGGAGCGCCTCCTTCTGGATGGAGCGGTCCTCATCGCTAACGCTCAGGTCGGCGTCGATCTCGGCATAGGCGGTGGCAAGGTCGGGCAGGACAAAGGCGTCCGGATCATCCGGGGAAAGGAACAGGCGGCCTTTCTCCATCAGGTCGGTGTCATTGGCCTTCTCGTCGATGACGAAGTAGAGTTCCTCCTTGAGGGCGAAAAGCTCGCGCTTTTGCGCGTCTTGATAGAACGAGAGCTCGGTCTTTTCCAACAGCCGGCGGGTATCCGGGTCCTCCATGTGGCGCATCAACTGGCGGTTGCGCGGCTGGCCAAGCTTGATCTTGAAGAGTGCGCGGCCGGCCGTCTCCTTGTCGCCGGCCTCCATGGATTCCTTGGCGGCGACGGCCAGCTCGTTGCACAGGTGGGTCTGGCGTTTGACGAGTTGTTCAACTAACGGCTTATAACGGTCGTACTGGTGGGACGAGATCGACGTTGGGCCCGAGATGATCAGCGGGGTGCGCGCCTCGTCAATGAGGATGGAGTCGACTTCGTCGATGATGGCAAAGTAGTGGCCGCGCTGGACCTGTTCGTCGCGCGAGGTGGCCATGCCGTTGTCGCGGAGGTAATCGAAGCCGAACTCGCTGTTAGTGCCGTAGGTGACGTCGCAGTTGTAGTGCTCGCGGCGGTCCCACGGGGCCATTTGGTTTTGGATGCAGCCGACGGAGAGGCCGAGGAAGCGGAAGAGCGAGCCCATCCAGTCGGAGTCGCGGCGCGCGAGGTAGTCGTTGACGGTCACGACGTGGACACCCATGCCGGTGAGGGCGTTGAGGTAGACCGGGAGGGTGGCGACAAGGGTTTTGCCTTCGCCGGTTTGCATTTCGGCAATCATGCCGCGGTGCAGGGCGATGCCGCCGACAAGCTGGACGTCGAAGTGGACCATCTCCCAGGTCATTTCCTGATCGGAGACGTTGATGGTCATGCCGGACATGCGGCGCGCGGCGTTTTTCACCACGGCGTAGGCCTCCGGGAGGATCTGCTCGAGGTATTTGGCGCGGCGGGGGATGAATTCGTCCTCGACTTCGTGGAAGGCCTTTTTGGCGGCCTCGATGGACTCCGCGGTGGCGAGAACCTGGCCCGGAAGCTCAGGGAACTCGTCGCGGAGGCGAGAAATGCGCTCGTCCATGTGTGCGGCGGCAGCGTTGAGGCCGTCTTGGTCGAGGCGCTCGAGCTGCGGGCGGGTGGGCATCTCGAGCGGATGGAAGCGCGCGAGGTGGCGCATCCAAGCGGCGGTTTTTTCGCGCAGGAGCTCTTCGGGTTCGCGCTGGAGCGCCTCTTCGATTTCGTTGATTCTGGCGACGACCGGGGCGAGGCGCTTAACTTCGCGTTGGTTTTTAGTGCCGACGATTTTCTGGAGGACCCACTTGATCATGATAAGAGCGTAGAAAGAAAGAATGGCGAACTGCTGTGGCCGCCGGGAGCGCATACACCCGTCTAGGGGGAGATGCAAGCAGGACGGAAGCGGCGATTTTCGAGCAAATGGCGAGGGAATCGGCTGGGATTAGATCGACATGCAGGAAAACCCGCCGTCGACGATGACCTCGGTGCCGGTGATGAATGAGCCAGCCCGCTCGGACGCCAGGAGTAGCGTAGCGCCAATGAGTTCGTCTGGATTACCAAAGCGGCTCGCGGGCGTCCGGCGGAGGATGTCCAAGACGCGCGTCTCATCGAGGACTTTGCGGTTTTGCTCGGCGGGGAAGAATCCGGGGACCAAGGTATTGACGCGGATGTCCTTGTCTGCCCACTCGCGGGCGAGGTTGCGCGACAGGTTGTGCACGGCGGCCTTGGAGGCGGAATAGGTGAAGACTCGGGAAAGCGGTCCGAGGCCAGAAATCGAGCCGAGGTTGATGATGGATGCGGGTGCGGCGGCGTTGATGAAGTGGCGGCCAAAGACCTGGCAGGAGCGGAAAATGGCCGCCAGGTTGGTGTCGATGATGCGCTGGAATTCTTCTTCGGTGATGTCCAGAAAGGGGGTTGGGGAGTTGACACCGGCGCCGTTGACGAGGATGTCGACGCGCTTGGAGCGCTCAAGAACCACCTCAAGCAGGCTTTGGAGCGACTCGCGCGAGGTTACGTCGGCGGGGACAAAGTAGCCCTTGCCGCCAGCGGCCTGGATTTCGGCGAGGCGCTTTTCGGCCTTCTCCGGGATGCGGCCGACAAGAACGACCTCCGCGCCGGCCTTGGCCAGGCCAACGGCCATCGTGCCGCAAAGCTCTCCGGTGCCGCCGATGATGACGGCCACCTTGCCGTGGAGGCCAAAAAGATCCTTGAGGAAGTTCGGATGGGTCATGGCCGCAGGGTGGGATTGAGCCCGCCCGGCGGCAAGCGGAAAGGGTGCTAGTGCGCCGCCCGCACGTGCAGCGCGGGTTTACCGAGTTCCGCGGCGATCTCATTGAGCTCGCGGATCTCCGCTTCGGTGAAAAGCAGGCCGCCAGCCGCGTCGGACGCGATGCGCGCGTTGGCCTCGAGCTGGCCCGGAACCAGGCAGGATTCGTTGCCGTGGCCGAGGATGTCGGCGATGACGGCCTTGACGTTCTGAGCTTGGTTGCGGCCTTGGGCGAAGTTGCCGCCGGACATGGCATCGGGGTGGATGACCTGAAAGTAGAAGGAGGTGGTGGTCTTTTCGCCCGGGATGGCCGTTGCGCGGCCGCGGATCGTCGGGGTCGAGCCGCCGATGAAACCGGCGTAAAGCTCGTTGACCAGGGACATGCCGTAGCCCTTGTGGGCGCCAAACGGCAGCAGCGCGGCCACCGCGTGAGGGTCGGTCGTCGGGTTTCCCTGGGCATCCACCGCGGCGTGGGCCGGGAGTGGCTTGCCCTCGCGCTTGAGCTGTTGGACGCGGCCCATGGCCACCGTGGAGGTGGCCCAGTCGATCACCAGCGGAAAGCCCAGCGCCTCTTGGGTCGGGAATCCCCACGAGTGCGGGTTGGTGCCGAGGGTCGGAAACTTGCCGCCAAATGGAACCACTTCGGCCAAAGTCGAGGTGCAGTTGGTGTAGGCAATGTAGCCGCGCTCAGCGGCCTCCATGACGTAACCGCCGCCCCACAGGTAGTGGAAAGTGTTGTCAATGCTGACTTGGCCAATGCCGTACTTGTCGGCCAGCTCGATGCAGCGTTCGACGGCACGGTAGGCAACCGCTTGGCCAAGCTTGCGGTTGGCATTCCAGATCTCGCTGGCCGGGAAGCGCGAGTGCTTGACCTCGATCTTCGCGCCCGGGACGCACCCGCCGATGGCGCTGCCGAACAGGTGGTCAAGGTGCAAGGCTTTGAGCGCGTGGTGGGTGCGGATGCCGTGGCGGACCGCTTCAGCGCACAGGGTGGCCGCCTCCGAGGCTTCGTCGGCGTGGTAGCCGCGGGCCATGTAGGCGTCGCGGACCAATTCGTCGTGCGCCTTGCGGTCGATAACCAGGAATGTGTCAGTGCTCATGGAGATGGCCGGGTGTAGGAAACGCCCCAACGGCTGGCGAGGCTTGATTTTGTCTCCACCGGGCCAGTGCGGCCGGGGGCATGGGGCCGCCAACGATGAAAGACGGTTGTCGCGCTGGAAAATGCGCCGAATGTCTGGCATTCCGCGCATGCCTGAGGAGCCCGTCCATCAACCGCACGACAAGCTTTTCAAGGTCGGATTCAGCGATCCTGAGAATGCCGCGGGGTTCCTGCGCGCTGAGCTTCCCGCAGCAATCGCGGAGGCCGTCGATTGGAGTCGGTTGCGCTTGGAGCCGGGGAGTTTCATTGATTCTCAGATGCGGGTTTCGACCAGCGACCTGCTATTTTCAGCGCCGGTAGGCGCGACGGATTGCTTGATTTACTTGCTCTTTGAGCACCAGACGCGCGAGGAGCCGATGCTTGCTCTGCGCCTACTGCGCTACTTGGTCCGGATTTGGGAAGCGTGGCTCCAGGGGCACCGGGCTGGAACGCCCTTGCCGGCGATTGTCCCGGTGGTTCTCTCCCATGACACAAAGGCATGGAAGCTCTCGCGGCAATTTGCCAGCCTCTTTGCCGTCCCCCCGGGACTCGAGTCTCAGATGGCCGCCTTTGTGCCCGATTTCAGCTTCGAACTCATTGAGCTTGCGACACTGAACTTTGAGGCCATTCGCGGCACTCCGTCGGGCATCATGATTCTGCGCACTATGAAGGCTGAGCGCAGCGCCGATTGGTTTGCCGCTCCGGTCTGGGATGAAGCGCTTTTAATCCAAGTGCCGCAGGAGATTCTTGAGCTCCTCATGGGCTACATCCTCCGGGCTGACGTTGACAAAGAGCGCTTCGAAGGTAAGGTCAACTCGATTCTAGAAGTCGAGTTAAGGACGAAAGCCATGACCATCGCCGATCAACTGCGGGCGGAAGGGCTCGAGAAGGGCCTTCAAAAGGGACGCCAGGAGGGACGCCAGGAGGGACGCCAGGAGGGAGCCCAGAATGCGCTCGCCAAGGCGGTGGTCACTGCCTTGGAAGTGAGGTTTGGACAAGTGCCGGGTGATTTAGGTGATTTAGCGCTCACGATCCGCGAGATTTCGGATGTTGCAACGCTTGATAGCCTACTAAGGGCCGCTCTTGGAGCGGCGTCGCTGGCTGATTTCCGCCGTTTACTGTGAACCAGTGCGGAAAAGTTCGGGCCACGGCGTGCGGTGGTTTTTGGTCGGAGAATCGCTCGGTGGCTTGGAAGGCCAAGGCTGGCGGCATCGGGACTTTCGCGCCTAACACGCCGAGTGCGGCGGAAGCGTGAGTGGAGGTTCTGGCTGCGAATTAGTTAAGATGACTAAAATGAGAGGAGCACACGATATGGTGTGGTTTTGTAGAGCGGCCACCACATATTGACGCTTTTGCCAAATCCAGTGGCCCGGCCGAGAGGCATGTGATAGTCCATGGGCGTGTGGGAAGTGATTTCCAGACCAGCCCGAACAAGCCATGTACCTAAAGAGCCTGATCATCCACGGATTCAAATCCTTTGCGGACAAGACGACGTTTGAGTTTCACCGTGGGGTGACTGGGATTGTTGGGCCCAATGGCTGCGGCAAATCCAATGTGGTGGATGCGATCCGCTGGGTGCTGGGGGAGACGTCGGCCAAGGCGCTGCGCGGCGGGGAGATGTCGGATGTGATTTTCAGCGGCACGGAGCGGCGCAAGCCTCTGGGGATGGCGGAGGTGACGTTGACGATGGGGGATTGCGAGAAGTCCCTGAAGGTGGACTACAACGAGGTGGCCATCACACGGCGGGTGTTCCGCGACGGGCGCTCGGAGTACCGGATCAACGGGACACTGTGCCGCTTGCGAGATATCAACGACATGTTCATGGATACGGGGATCGGTCGGACGGCCTACTCGATCATGGCGCAGGGCCAGATTGACCAGATCTTGTCGTCCAAGCCGGAAGAGCGGCGGGCAGTGTTTGAGGAGGCGGCCGGAATCACGAAGTACAAGAAAGAGAAGCGCGAGGCGCTGCGGAAGCTTGAATACACCGAGGCGAACTTGCTGCGCGTTTCCGATGTGCTGGCCGAACAAGAGCGCCGGATGAACTCGCTGAAGCGCCAAGTGGCCAAGGCGCGCCGCTACCAGGGTTTGGCGACGGACGTGAAGATCCTGGACAGCCATTTGAGCCACAAGCGGTTTGTTGACTTGTCCGGGGAACTCGGCGAGTTGGTCGTCTCGCTGCGAGCGCTCGAGGTGCGGGAGACCGAGCTTGAGCGGCAGATGCCGGCGAAGGAAGAGGCCGTGCGTGAAGCGCGCGGTCAGGCACAAGCGTTGGAGGAGGAATTGTCACGCTTGCGCCAGCAGCTCAACGAGCACCGGAACCAAGCTGCCACGGCGCAAAGCCGGGTGCATTTCAACGAGGAGCGGCGTGCCGAGTTGGAAACCCGCATCGTGCAAAACCGCGAGGACATTACTGCGACGCGCGACAAGCTCGCGCAGCAGGAGCAGGACGTCCAGTCGGCCAATGAGATGCTTGAAGATTTGAGTCGGCGCATAGCGGCGCAGGAAGACCAGATCGCGGGTCAGGAGGACCGCTGGAAGGCGGCGCGCTCGGAGCGTGAGGGCAAGGAGGGGATTTTACGCGAGCTGCGCGCCGAGGGGAACCGGACGCAGACCGTCATTGCCTCCGCCCAGGCAAAGATCGAGAGCTCACTCGCCCAGCTCGACAACCACCGCGAGCGGGCGCGCCAGCTAGCCGAGGAAGAGGACCGGCTCAACCTGCAACTTGCTGAGGCACAGGCAGAGCGCAATCGACTTGCGGAGGAGGTCGGTGGCCAGGCGGAGAAGATTGGCGCCCTTGAGGAAGCCTTTCAAAAGGCGGAGCGAGTTTTCCAGCACACCCGTGGGGACCTCGACGCGGCCAGAACGGCGGCGACGGATGCGCACAAGATGCTGACCCAGAGGTCATCGCGGCTTGATGTGCTGAGCCAGTTGGTGTCCAGCGGAGAAGGATTTGAGAAGGGCACGCAAAAGGTGCTCGCGGGACTTGATGAGCCGGCCCTGTTCAAGGGCGGCGTGCGCGGCGTGCTCGCCGGTTTCATCGAGACGGACAACGCCTACGCGCGGGCCGTGGAAGTGGTGCTTGGCGCCCACCTGCAAGCGGTCCTTGTGCACGACGCGACGCTTGCCGAGGCAATGATCGATCGATTGACGCTCAAGAAGCTCGGTCAGGCGGCGATCCTGCCGGGGGACTTTGTCGGCATGGCGCCGGACAGCCAGATGCAGGCGGTGCCCGACGGCGCCGAGGCGTGGGCCCTCGACAAGGTGAAGGCCGACAAGGCGGTTGCCCCGGTGGTCGCCCGCTTGTTGGAAAATGTCTTGGTCGTCAAGGATCTTGCCAGTGGCCTGCGGCTGCGTGCGACGCTGCCGGGGGTGACCCTTGCCACGCTCAACGGTGAACTGATTTCCGCCGAGGGCTTTGTCCGCGGCGGCGCGTCGGGCGAAGCGGGCGCCTCGGTGCTCGAGCGGCAAAACGAAGTCCGCACGCTCAAGGCGGAAGTCGCCGATCTGACCGAGGCCGACAGCGCTGCGCAGGCGCGGGTGGCCGCGCTCGATGAACAACTTCTCGCCGAGCGCGAGGGGCTGGAGGAATCCCGCGACCGGCTCCAGCGCCAGCGGGTGGAACAATCGACGCTGCAGGGCCAACTTACCTTGGCAAGCCGTGAGGTCGAGGGGCTGGAAAGCAAGCTCACCCATGTGCGCTGGGAACGTGGCGAGCTCGACGCGCGCGAGCTGAGCGCTCAGGAAGGCCGCGAATCGCTTGAGTCTGAACTTGTCGGCGCGCGCGAGCGACTTGAGGCGATCGACACCGACCAGCGGCGCCTGCAGGCGGAGTCCGACGCTGTGGCGCGTCAGGAAGCGGAGCTCATGGAGGCGCTCAACGAGCTGCGCACCGCCTTGGCGGTTGAGCGGCGCGCTCGCCAAGCGGCTGAAGAACAACAGCAACCGATGGAGGCTCGGCTCCGCGAGCTGCGCGAGCTGTCGCTGCGCCGCGAAGGGGAAATCGGGTCTTTTGAGCAACGCATCGAGGCGGCCATCGCGGAGAACGCCAACCTGGCTGAGCAGGTTGAGATGCACACCGCGGAAGCGCAGGATTTGCAGGTTGAGGTGGAATCGCGCGCAGCGAGCCGTGCGGCCCTGAATGAGGCAATTCAGCATGCGGACCATGCGCTGGACGACGTGCGTCGTGCGCTCTCAAAGGTCACCGAGCAGAAAGGCCGCGAGGAAGTCGCCTCGACCAAGCTCGAGCTGCGGATCGAAAGCCTGCAGGAGGCCGCTATGGAACGCCACCAAGTGGATCTTGCCGCCTTCCGCGCAGACCCGCACGCCTTGCTCACCTGCATCCAAGAGCAGAAAAAAGCCCAAGGGCGGCGCCGCCCCGTCGCCGAGGAGGGGCTGGATGACGAGGAGGCGGTTGAACCCGTCGCCGCGGGATTGTCGGAAGCGGACGAGGAGGCGGTCACCGCGGCTCTGGCCGAGGGCGACGGTCCGGATTGGGGATTTGTGGAAGCCATCGTCGGTGAGCTGAAGCGCCGGCTCGATTCGATGGGACCCGTTAACCTGGACGCCATCGAGGAGTTTGACGAGCTTGAGGAGCGCTTCAACTTTGTCACCGGCCAGCACTTTGACCTGACCTCGGCGAAGGATGAACTTCTCTCCGTCATCGAGCGGATCAACGAGGAAACCCAGCGCCGCTTCGCGGAAACCTTCACCCAGGTGCGCGCCAATTTCCGCGACATGTTCCGCGAGCTCTTCGGCGAGGCCGGCAAGGCCGACCTCATGCTCATCGATGAAAGCGATCCGCTTGAGTCCGGCATTGAAATCATTGCCAAGCCGCCCGGGAAAAAACTTCAGTCCATTTCGCTGCTTTCCGGCGGCGAGCGGTCGATGACCGCCGTGGCCTTGTTGTTCTCCATCTACATGATCAAGCCGAGCCCGTTCTGCGTGCTCGACGAACTCGACGCGCCGCTGGACGAGTCGAACATCAACCGCTTCCTCAAGGTGCTCGACCGCTTTCTGGACGTGAGCCAGTTCATCATCGTCACCCACAGCAAGCGCACGATGGCCCGCGCCGATGTGATGTACGGCGTGACCATGGAAGAGTTTGGCGTCTCCAAGCCAGTTGGCATGCGCCTGACCTCCGCGGACTCGGAGGCGAAGTCGGAGGCCACTTCTGCGGCGCAAAAAGCCGCGCTGCGCTTGGATGCCTGAGGGATGGCTTGAATACCTCATGACCCCACGGATTGCCCGCCTAGAGTGTCGCCTCCCGGTCTCGAAAAATTTTCTTGCAATAATTTCGGTGCTTTTAGGATGTTAGCGAAGGTTCGTTAACTATCACTAGATCACTAAATTATGACTTCCAAGCAGCGCCCTTGCCCGTCGATCGACCAAAATTCTGAGCCCCTTGATGACGCGTGCCTTGGAGGGAGGGTGCGAGCAATGATGAGCTCGGTTTCGGGCACGGCGGTGGTGACCACTTTGGCCGTCTCGCTGGCTATCCTGCAAGGCGCTGGTGCGGGTGTTGTGCTTGAGGACCAGGGATATCGCCTGAGAGGTGAGGCCACTGGCGATGCCGGGGCGGCCGGTGGTGCCGGTGTGCAGGGTGGCGCTGGAGGAAAGGGTGGAAATGGCGGTGTTGGAGGATCCACAGGGGTGAACGCGCCGGCGCTTGCCGGAACTGACGGCGTGGATGGAGACCCGGGGGTAAATGGTGGAGCCGGTGGTGATGGGACCGATGGATCTGCCGGCGCGGCCGGCGGCGACGGAACTCTTTCAGGAGACGGGCAGGCGGGCATCAACGGATTGAACTCCGGGGTGATGGTTGGGCCCGGCGCGACGGTCAAGGGTGGTGATGGCGGCGCGGCCGGCGCGGGAGGCGCCGGCGGGACCGGCGGCGCGGGTGGAAATGGCGGCGCCGGTGCTGACGGCGGGCTGGGCACCAACGGCGGAGCTGGCGGCGATGGCGGAGCTGGGGGGACCGGCGGCGCAGGCGGCAATGGCAGCAAGGGTGGCAAGGGGGGCGCGGGGATTTCCGGAGCGGGCCTGACGCTGCGCAACCGTGGCGTGATTACCGGCGGTAATGGCGGAGCGGCTTCGACGGCTACGGGGACCACTGGATCAACAGGCATAAGTGGCAATGGTGGCAATGGCGGCGACGGTGCCGCAGGTGTCGCCGGCGGACTCGGCGGCAACGGTGGCGCCGGCGGGACCGGCGGGGGCACGGTAAATGGCGTTGCTGGTAACGGCGGTGTCGGTGGCAGCGGCGGCGCCGGTGGGGATGGCGCGAATGGATCTAACTTTGGGGAGGCAGGGCTCGCCGGCGGCAACGGTGGTGATGGCGGTGCTGGTGGTCTTGGTGGCTTGGCCACGGGCACTGGCACGAGCGGTGCAGATGGTGACGGAGGTGACGGCGGTGCGGGTGGCAGCGGCGGCGCCGGTGCAGCGGGTGGGGGGGCGGGTGGCGACGCTGGAAACGGCGGTGCCGGTGGTGCAACATTCAATGCCAATGGCGGGGCCGGCGGCGATGCTGGGTTTGCGGGTGCGGGCGGGTATGGCGTCGATGGTGACGCCAATTCGCCCGACGGTGGGGATGGTGGTGCCGGTGGTAATGGCGGCTCTGGCGGCAGCGGTGGTGTTGCCTCAGGTCCAGGCGGCGAGTATGGCACCGCTGGAATTGATTCCAATGGCGGATTTGGCGGCAATGGCGGCAATGGTTGGTCATCAACAACGGCTGGCGTCGATGGCGGCAACGGTGGTGACGGTGGTGCAGGCGGGTCGGCGACAGGTGCCGGCAATGGTGGATTTGGTGGCCTGGGAGGTGACGCGGGCGACGGCTACACTGGCACCCTTCCAGGTGAGGCTGGAACTAATGGCGGCAACGCAGGTGCTGGTGGTGCCGGCGGCAACGCCTATTCCGGGATTGCCGGTGATGGCGGTGATGCAGGACTTGCAGGAAATGGCGGCGACGGTGCGAGCGACTCTGGCTCGGTGGGGACAGATGGGGGCGTCGGCGGTGCCGGCGGCAACGGCGGCAACGGCGCCAGTGGCGGAACCGGAGGGACTGCATTGTCTGGTGGGACCGATGGCACAGATGGAACAGATTCCGACGGGGGTAATGGTGGCGATGGTGGCGCGGGATTGGCAACTGGCGATACTTTGATTGCCACGGGCGGCAGCGGCGGAAGTGGCGGGAACAGCATTCTTGGCAATGGCGGCAGCGGCGGCAATGGCGGCGCAGCCACCAAGTCGGGTGACTTTGGTGGGTCTTTTGCCGGCGCTGGCGGCACCGGCGGGAGTAGCTCTGGGGGCAATGCAGGAGCGGGCGGTGCCGGTGGCGGCGCTACCACAAATGGCTTTTTTTCCATTGCCTACGCCGGTGATGGCGGAACCGGTGGTTTTTCGAACCTCGGTGCTGGCGGAGCCGGTGGGGTAGGTGGCGATGCCACCGCGACAGGAGAGGCATCCAGTGCATACGGAGGTTTGGGCGCTGCTGGTGGTAACTCGCTGCTCGGTGCGGGTGGCAACGGCGGCAACGGCGGAGCGGCGACCCAACTCGGCGACTTCGCGGGTGCTTCCGGCGGAAGCGGAGGTGGTGGGGGCGACGGATATAACGGAGGCAATGGTGGCAACGGTGGCGCGGCATCAGCGATTGGTCTCGGCGCGTCGGCGTTCGGCGGTTTTGGGGGCGATGGCGGTGACGGAGCTGTCGATGGCGGTAATGGTGGAAATGGCGGCGATGCCACTGCCATTGGCGATAGCGCCACGCCAACTCCGGGCACGGGTGGCGCCGGTGGGTTGGGGGGCTCCGGCGCCAACGGCACTGCAGGCAACTCGCCAGCCGTTAACTCTCTCGTTGAGGACCCGCAAAATCTCCCGATTGCCAACGGAGCTGGCTTTGACGGCGGCGATGGCGGCGCCGGGGGCGACGGCGGCATCGCCGGTATTGGCGGCCTCGGTGGGCTTGGCGGCGCGGGCGGCGACGGCGGCGCGGGTGTCGCACTCAACGGCCTCGGCAACACCATCTGGAACTGGGGAACGATCCTGGGCGGTAATGCCGGTGGCCTCACCGGTTTGGGCGGCTCGGGGATCCTCGTCGAGGCTGGGGCGGCCGCTGCGATCAACAACCTCGGATCAATCACGGGCGGGCTCGACGGCCTCGGCAGTGCCACTTACGGGATTGAGAACAAGGGAAGTATCTCCCGCCTCAGGAATGCCCAAGGAGGCGTGGCGCCGCTGCGTTACTTTGGCGATCTGCCTGCCGCCTATGAGGTGATCATCAACTCGGCGACAAGCTACGGCCAGTTGGTCGTTGAAAGTGTTGCAAGCGGCCAGTTGATGACCGTTGGGGCAAGCAACCTGCAGGCGGCGCTCACGGGCAGCTATACGGACGTGATTGCCGGAGTGACAGCCGGGGAGATCACCAATGTTGGAGAGATCAGCGTCGGCGGCCCTGGAATGCTCTCGGTGTTGACTGATGCGCAACTGCGCGGCGGCGCCCTGAACAGCTGGGACATTGATGTGCTTAACTTTGGCCAGGATATTGCCGAACCGCAAAACTTCCTCCTCAGCCAGAACTGGCTCTCGGTGCGACGCTCGCTCGACTATGACTGCGATCTGTTCGACAAGCACGGTGTGTGCATCGCCTGGCAAGCGGAGTACAACGCCTACGACGGCGAAGGCGTCGGTGGTGGCAGCTTCGGCGAGTTGGCAGGCACCCTGATGGCCGCCAAGCGTCTCACCGAGCAAGTGCGCCTCGGCGGCTTCCTCAACTGGCACTTGGATGGCGATGACATCGAGGGAATCGACGACGTCGACCGTCTTCCCATCATGGGCGGCTTCCTTGGCTACTCACAAGCGGCCGACGGGACGGGCCTGCAGGCGCGCTTCTCGGCAGCCTATGAGCGTGGGGATGCACAGTTCAGCCATGCCAACCTGCTTGGCAGTGCCGAGTCAGTCGCCAGTCAGGCGGACTTCGACACCTTTGGCCTGGGTGCCGAAGCGGGTTGGGGGATTGCTCTGCAAGGCGAGCAGATCGTCATGCCCTTTGTGAGCCTCAACTACGTGAACTCGACGCGCGACGCGTATAGCGAGGGAAGCGCCGGCGGCACCGTGACGGATCCGTTCAGCTACGACTCGTACTCGGAATCCTTTACCACCGGTACATTCGGCGTGCGCCTCAAGGGCTCGTTGGCGGCCAAGTTCGACTACCGCGCCAGTGTGGGACTCGAAACCGTCCTCGGCGG
>JBILQA010000256.1:0-4498 GCA_044373535.1 Akkermansiaceae bacterium
CTTTCCAGGGCATTGCCCATTCTTTTCGACCCTAACGGGCCGGGGAAAGTGTTACCCATGTCCTGAACCAAATGTGTTACCCATGTGTTGAACCTGGACCCCAGAAGTCAGAACGTTCAGCCAAGACAGCATGGAAAGCGCCGGCGAGTTTGCGGCTGCCGTGCAAGGTGAAGTGGTTGGAATCGCGGAAGAAGGTGCCGTGGGCGTCGGCGGGGAGGATACGGCCGGAGGAGTCGGTGAAGGGAATGGCGGGGTCGATGACGGGGATGTCGGGATACTGGGCAAAGAGCAGGCGCTGAGAGCGGACCCAGGCGGCGTAGCGCTTGGCGGGCAGGGCAAAGCGCGGGATGTCGGCGACGCTCTGGCAGTGCAGCGCCAGAGTGGTGGGAATCTCGCAGCCGAAATAGGGAGTTTCCTGAAGGATGACGAGTTTGCAGCCGCAGCGCTCGAGCGCGGCGACGGTGCGCTGGAAGGCGGCGGGGAATGAGTCGCCGGCGCGCGGGTCATTGAGGTAGGCGGTCCAGCGGGCGGCAAGGATGACCGTCGAGAGGCGACCGGCGGCGGATTCGGCGGCGATGTGGGCAAGCACCGCGGCATTCCATGGCGGGGCGTCCTCGCTCAGGCCGCCGCCGTGGAGAAAGTACCAATCAAGCACCGGCGCGGTGGCGGACGAGAAGGCGGCGGTGAGTGGAACGCCGGCTTGCTGGCAGGCAAGGTCAATGCCGGCGAGTGCGGCGGCCGCGTGGCTGTCGCCCCAGAGGAAGACGCCGGGCGCCGTGGTGGCTGCGCCGCCGCGGACCAGGTTGGTTGGCACATCGCCGAGGTGGTGGTTGAAGCGGTACATCGCGTCGTGGCTGCTGGCTTCGAAGCGCCGCGCAAGCGGCGAGTAGCGCGACGGGAACCCGCTTGCGACAAAGATGCTGCCCGCGCCAACCAGGAGCAGCGCAAGGGTGGCCGCGCTGAGCCGAAACACCGACTGGCGCGTGCGCACCAGCCCGCGGCCGCGAAACGGTTGCTCAATGAAGCGCCACGAGAGCCAGGCAAGGACCAGCGCCGCAGCCACCAAGCCAAGCCGCCACGCCAGCGACGAGGGGCCGTAGGCCGCGTAGCGATAGCCGGCCAGCAGTGGCCAGTGCCAGAGGTAGAAGGAATAGGAGATCAGCCCCAGAGCGACGAGTGGGCGCGTGGCAAGCAGCCGGTGGGTGGGCGACAACGGTTCGCCCGGCAGGCGCATGCCGCTCCAGATGATGAGTGCCGCGCCGAGCACTGGCGCCAGCGCGGGGATCCCTGGGAAGGGCGTCGCTTTCGTGTAGTAAAAGAATCCGCCGAGAATTGCCACCAGCCCAAGCCCGCCAAGCGCCCCGCGGGTCCACCCGGCGCGCAGCGGCGCGGCAAACGCCAGCAGCGAGCCGACCGCAAGCTCCCAGCCGCGCGTCGGCAACAAATAAAAGCTCGCCGAGGGCAGCCGGTGGGACCCGACGACCGCCGCGGAAAAACTCAGTGCCGCACCCACCGCAAGCAAGGGCAGGATCCAGCGCGCCTTGCCGCGCCAGTGCAGCAGTCCCAGGAACAGCGGAATGAGGATGTAGTATTGCTCCTCAAGCGAGAGCGTCCAGGTGTGGAGCACCAGGTTGGTTTCCGCCGCGGGGCCAAAGTACCCCATCTCCAACCAGAACTTGATGTTGGCCGCAAAGCCGAGCAGCGCGCCGACGCGCGCCGCCAGTTGGCTGTAATCTTCCGGCAACAACAAAAACCAGCCGGCCACCAGCGTGGCGGCCACCACCACCGCCAAGGCGGGCAAGATCCGCCGCGCCCGGCGTTCCCAAAAATCCAGCAGCGAAAAGTTCCCCGCCCGCAGGTCGCGCAAGATCAAGCTCGTGATCAGGAAGCCGGAGATCACAAAAAACACATCCACCCCGGCATACCCACCCGGAACTCCCAGGTGCGCATGGAACATCACCACACCGGCAACCGCGACTGCACGCAGTCCATCGATGTCGGCTCGGTAGGTCATAAAAAATGCGGGGCAAAATCTGCGTAGCGAACTTCTCACGAAGTTCGGGGGCATCACTACACGCGAAACATCGCTGGAGAATTCCCCGGGGTGGCGGAGGTTGTCGGGTGATTCATCTAGCAGGCGAGCAGGGCACCAGGCAAGCGGGTCAAGGGGCCGCCGGCTATCAGCGCAGGCTACGGCGCAGAGCTAACAGCAAGAAATCCATTAACAACCATGATCAGATCTTACAGACTAGGAAACCTGCCGTTGACCACGGCGGGAAGCGGCGAGTTGCGCCGGCTCATCGACGCGGAGCTTGAGTCCATTGAGTCCCATGAAATGGGCGAGGCGGAAGGCAGTGGCGGCGGTGGCTGCAAGGCCGGTGTGGCGTTTGACTTCCCCGGGGAGGCGCCGGTGGCGCCGGGGACTGCAAGCTACTTCAAGCCGGTGAGGGTGTGGCCGGAGGGCTACGTGGCGGACCACGCGGGGATCATCTACAAGGTGGAGAACCATGCGGGGCGCATCGAGGTGACGCTGAAGGGGAAGAAACCGCGGACGTCGCTCAAGCGGCGGGTGCTGCCAAGCTGGCTGCGGCGCGCGCACCACTGGAACTACTTCACGCCGCTTGACGAGCAGGCGAAGGATTTCATGTACAACATTTTCGACTACCTCACCCAGATCGGCAACCTTGAGGTTGGCCAAACGTACGTGCACGCCAGCTCGTTCCATAAGGGCGACCGCGCGGTGGGGATTTTTGCCTGGGGAGGAATCGGCAAGACAACCGCCATGCTCAAGATGGTCATGAACGGCGGCTGGAAGTTTCTCAGCGATGACCTTGGGCTGCTGGATGCGGAGGGCTACCTATGGCGCTCGCCCAAGCGGATGCAGATCTACGCGTACAATCTAGCCGGCCAGCCGAAGCTGCGCGAGGCGCTGATGCGCAACCGCAGCGTGATTGACCGCAGCGCCTGGGAGTGGCGCCGGCTGCGCTACGGGACCCATCAAGTCCGGCGCCGCGTCTCGGCCGAGGAGATCTTTGGTGACGAGGGAGTTGGCAAGCGCGCCGTGCTCACCGACGCGCTCTTTGCCGAGCGCGTGGAGGCCGATTCGTTCAGCGTGGCGGCCATGACGCCAAAGCAGTTCAGCGAGCGCTGCGCGGCCATTGTGATGAGTGAAATTGAGCCGTTCTCGGAGATTCTCACCGCCGTCCAGGGAGCTGGCTACGCCGAGCTGCTGCCATCCTACCAGGAAATGCTTGGCCGCTGCCGGGACCGGATAGCGGCCACCATCGACCACCTCGGCCTGCAACCGTTCCTTTGGCGCATCCCGAAACGCGCCAGCCCGGAGGCCATCCACGAAGATCTTGAGCGCCTTCTCGCCAGCAGGAAGTTGGCC
Organism: Akkermansiaceae bacterium; assembly: GCA_044373535.1. Classification (GTDB taxonomy): domain Bacteria; phylum Verrucomicrobiota; class Verrucomicrobiia; order Verrucomicrobiales; family Akkermansiaceae; genus JBILQA01. Next base: position 3,392 of record JBILQA010000256.1, read on the forward strand.
AAGGCGGCGCTCAGTCATTGAGGAGGCTGGGCAAGGATCGGACCGTGCCCATCGGTCCGGTCCGCTTCATCGGCTGAGTCGCCGCGCGATCCCCGGGGCGTCGCAGCGTCGCCGGGAGGTCCACCAGCGGCTGCCACCAAGCGCGGTTTTCCAAGTACCAGAGGACTGTCTGGCGCAGGGCGGCGTGGGGATCCCGGGTCGGCTGCCAACCGAGGTCGCGGCGGATTTTCGTCGCGTCAATCGCGTAGCGCAGGTCGTGGCCCGGGCGGTCGGCGACGTGGCGGATTTGCGCGGCGTAGGGTTGGGCATCGGCGCGCGGGCGCAGCTCGTCAAGCAGGGTGCAGAGGTGGTGGACGAGGTCAATGTTGCGCCACTCGTTGTTGCCGCCGATGGCGTAGGACTCGCCCGGGATGCCGCGCTGGGCCAGCGCAATGAGCGCCGCGGCATGGTCGTCGACAAACAACCAGTCACGCACGTTCTCGCCCGTCCCGTAGACCGGCAGCTCGGCTCCCTCCAGCGCTTTGAGGATTGTTAGCGGGATGAGCTTCTCGGGAAACTGATAGGGGCCAAAGTTGTTTGAGCAATGGGCGACCACCACTGGCAGTTGGAACGTCGCGTGCCACGCGCGGGCGAGATGGTCGGCCGCCGCCTTGCTTGCCGAATACGGCGAGTTCGGGTGGTAGCGGCTTTGCTCGTCAAAGGCGCCCGTCGCGCCGAGCGTGCCGAAGACCTCGTCGGTGGAAACATGGATGAAGCGGAAGCCCGCGTGCGGCTCACGGGCAAGGAAGGCCCGCGTCGCTTCCAGCAGCGTGTAGGTGCCTACAATGTTGGATTGGATGAACGCCCCGGGGCCATCAATGGACCGGTCGACATGTGACTCGGCCGCCAAGTGGATGAGCCGCTGCGGCCGGAAATCCGCAAAGGCGGCATGGACTGCCGGCGCGTCACAGATGTCGGTGTGGCGGAACTGATAGGACGGCTGGCCCTCGAGTTCCGCAAGCGACGCCCGGTTGCCGGCATAGGTGAGCTTGTCGACATTGAGCACCTCGTGGCCCTGGCCGATGAGCATGCGCACCAGCGCCGCGCCGATGAACCCTGATCCGCCGG
>JBILQA010000024.1:0-15829 GCA_044373535.1 Akkermansiaceae bacterium
AAGGCGGCATGGACTGCCGGCGCGTCACAGATGTCGGTGTGGCGGAACTGATAGGCCGGCGGGCCCTCGAGTTCCGCAAGCGACGCCCGGTTGCCGGCATAGGTGAGCTTGTCGACATTGAGCACCTCGTGGCCCTGGCCGATGAGCATGCGCACCAGCGCCGCGCCGATGAACCCTGATCCGCCGGTGACAAGAATGCGCATTTTTCTGCAGCGAAGCTCCCGAGAGCTCCGGCGAGGTGAGCGGTGAACATCAAGATCCGTCCGATCGGTCGGATCGGACGGATCCTCGTTTAAGATTGGACTGATTAGACGGATCGGTCCGATCCTCTATGGAAGCGTCCGTCTCACTCCCCCTTGCCGATGATGAAGGCGTCGAAGCCGTGTTCGGCCAGCGCGGCGGCCGGGAGGATCGCGCGGCCATCGAAGACGAAGGCGGGCTTGAGCATGGCGGCGTAGACGCGCGGCAGGTCAAGGGTGCGGAACTCGTCCCACTCGGTGAGGGTGGCCAGGGCGTGGGCGCCGGCGACCGCGGAATACGGATCCGTGCAGATCTCCACGTTGCTGGCAATCAACGCCGGATCGACGCCGGCGGCAGCCAGGTCGGCGCGGATCGACTCGCCATCAACCTGCGGGTCGTAAATCGCCACACGCGCGCGTTCAAGCAGGAGACCGCGGCAGACGTGAATGGCGGCGGACTCGCGGGTGTCATTGGTGTCCTTCTTGAAGGCAAAGCCGAGGACGGCGATGCGCTTGCCACTCACCGTATTATACAGGGTGCGGACGATTTTCTCCACAAAGCGGCTTTTTTGCCAGTCGTTGAGGTGGACGACCTGGCGCCAGTACTCGGCAACCTCCGGCAGGCGGAACGAATCACAGAGATACACGAGATTCAGGATGTCCTTCTGGAAGCACGAGCCGCCGAAGCCCACCGAGGCCTTCAAAAACTTCGGCCCGATCCGCGAGTCCGTCCCGATCGCCCGCGCCACCTCGTCGACATCCGCCCCCGTCGCCTCGCACAAGGCCGAGATCGAGTTGATCGACGAAATCCTCTGCGCCAAAAACGCGTTGGCCACCAGCTTGGACAGCTCGGACGACCACAGGTTGGTGGTGATGATGCGCTCAAGCGGCACCCAGCGGGCGTAGACGGACACCAAGGCGGCCACCGCGGCATTGCCCTCCACGGTCGACTCGCCACCAATGAGAATCCGGTCGGGCTCCTGAAGGTCGGCCATGGCGGTCCCTTCCGCCAGGAACTCCGGGTTGGAGAGCACTTGGAAGGTCGCGTTGGATTTGCAGTTGGCCGCCAGGATCGACTTGATCGCCGTGGCCGTGCGCACCGGAATCGTGCTCTTCTCCACGATGATCTTGTCACACTCCGCCACCTCGGCGATCAACCGCGCCGCGGACTCGATGTAGCACAGGTCCGCCGCGCGCCCGGCGCCGATCCCGTAGGATTTCGTCGGCGTGCCCACCGAGACGAAGATCAGGTCCGCCGCGGCAATCGCCGCGCGCGCGTCGGTCGTGAAATGCAGGTTCCTGCCCCGCGCGCCCTGCACAATCTCGTCCAAACCCGGCTCATAGACCGGCAGCGTCGGCGAGTTCCATGCGTCAATCCGCGCCCCGTTCAAGTCCGCCACCGTCACCTGGATGTCCGGGCACTTCGCCGCTATCATCGCCATCGTCGGACCCCCAACATAGCCCGCTCCCAAACAACAAATCGATTTGATCCGAATCGGCATCGGCGCTGATTTCACCGCCGCCGCGGGCGGCTGGCTCGTCACCGGAAAATTGCTTGGCTTGGCTGTCATGGCTTTGGCTGGTGGTAGGTTAGAAAATGGTGGGTTAGAAAACGGTTGTCGGCCTGTTAGCTTCGGCGGCCTGCCGCACTTAGCAGGCTCGCCGCAACCTGCCCGTTTTGCCAGCGTGGTTTTGTTGGGCGGACCCGGTTTAGGCCTCTGGTGGGCCGAGCTGGGGGGCAGTCCAGAAGTTTTTTCGCTCCGGCGCCGAGTGGCCCGCGAGCGGAAAATATTGCAGCACTTCTCTGTCCTCGGGCCTCCGGCGGCTGGCCGTGCGCCGGTCGACGCTGCCGCCCGTGGTCGCATTCCGGGGGCGGAAAAACCTGCAGGATCGAGTCGCGCTGGATGTGTAAGTAGCTGGACAGGAGGTCGTTGAAAACAACCTCCAGGGCTTTCCCCGGCCCTGCGCGGAGCATGGCAAGTGGGCCTCATTGGGGATAATCAATCGCCGCTGGTTGTTCAAGAAATTTTGAACGGGGCTTGTCGGGTGGCGGCAAGCGCGCGCAATCCGTGCCGCGCAACCCGCCGGGGATGGGACTAAAGGCTAATAGGGCTTGAACTCTGCAGTGCTGGACGCCTAGGATTAATTCCGAAAGGATAGTCCAACCGGTCCGAAGCTGAAATTCGTGCGGGTCGGTTAGTTTTTTTGTTTTTGTATTTTCCGCCCCGCCCCCGCCCTAATTTATGTTCAAGTTCAATGGATCGATGCTCCTGCTGGGGCTGCCGCTGTTGATGCTGGTGGCGATGGGGCTGACGCGCATGATGATCCTGGTGGCGCCGCGGCTGGGACTCATTGACCATCCGGACGAGGCGAGGCGAATCCACGCCAAGCCGGTGCCGCGGGCGGGGGGGATTGCCGTGTACCTGACAATGGTGTTAGGCTTCGTGCTGCTGTTGCTGCTGGGGATCGACTTAGGTCCGCAGCTAACCAGGCAGTGGATGTGGGTCTTCTTGGGGGCGTCGACCTTGTTGGTGGCGGTGGGTGTGGCCGATGACCGGTGGCAATTGTCGTCTTGGGTGAAGCTTGGCGGGCAGGTGGTGGTGGCGGCTGTGATGTTCCGCTTTGTGCCGCATTCGGGGTCGATGTTCGGGATGAATGTCCACTGGATGGTCGAGTTTGCGGTGCACATGGGGTGGTACGTGGCGCTTATCAACGCGTTCAACCTCATTGACGGGATGGACGGCTTGTGTGCCGGGCTGGGATTCATCGCACTGACGATTCTGGGGTTTTTGGCCTCCTTGGGAGGGGCGCCGCAGAGTTTGCTGATCATGGGGGTGATGGCCATGGCGCTCCTAGGATTCTTGCGATTCAACTTCCATCCGGCGCGGATTTTCTTGGGCGATGCCGGTTCGATGTTGATTGGATTTTTCATCGCCGCGGTGGGAGCGTCCACCGTCGGGCGCTCGGCAGTGATGGCGGGGTTGCTGCTGCCGCTGCTGGTGGCGGGAGTGCCGCTGTTTGATGTGTTTTTGGCGATTTGGCGGCGCACGGCGCGGCGTCTGGCGACGAGTCGCCCAGGCCAGGTGGCCACGCGGGTGTTTGACCCGGACCGGGACCATCTCCACCACCGGCTGCTGAGCTGGGGACTCAGCCAGCGGCAGGCCGCCATGGCTCTCTATGCCTTGGCGCTTGGCGCGGCCTTCATTGCCCTTGTGCCGATGATTGGCGGCGAAAATCTGCTTGGCCTCTCCATGGTGGCCGCCGCCATCATCATCCTCGTCGGCCTGCGCTACCTGGCACCCGTTGAGGTGATGGCCAGCGAAGCGGGCTTGCGCGCCGTCATCCGCCAGCCGCGCCGGGCGCGCCGGGTTGTGGCGCTCTATTTCCTCTATGACACCACCGTACTGACCCTCTCGGCCATGGCGGCGGTCTTTCTCATCCGCAAGACAACGCGGGTGGTTCTGGCCGATGAGGCGTTCTGGCTGCAGGTGTCGATCTTCACCGCGTGCGCGCTGCTTGGGCTGTTCTTTGGCCGTGGCCACCTGCGCCGCTGGATGCGCGCCGGGCTCCATGACTTCTCTGAAACCCTCAGTTGGCTGCTCTGCGGCGTCGGCGTGAGCTTCAGCGTCCAGAGCATCGTGCTTAGCGACTTGAGCTATCGCTTTGCTATTTTCCACCTGTGTGCGTTGGCCATGGCGGTGCCGCTGGTGTTTGTGCCGCGCTGCGTTGGAGCGATGTTGCGGGAGTTTGTCATCGACACGATGCACCGGCGCAAACGCCTGGCCAGCAAGCGCTCGTCGCGCACTGCGGTGCTCTACGGGGCGGGTGACCTCGCGGAGCTGTTCTTGTGCTTCCTGCGCATCTCACCGCCGAAACGTTGGGAGGACTTTCATTTCATTGGCTTCGTGGATGACAGCGAAGAGCTTCGCGGCCGTCGGCTCGGTGGCTTCCCGATCCTTGGCGGCTTGGATCATTTGCGTGGTCTCAACGCCCGCATGGGCGTCAATTGCGTGGTCATCACCGCCACCCTGGATGAGGCGCAGCTTGCCAGAGTCATCAATGAGGCCGATCGGCTCGATCTTGAGGTTCACCAGTGGTTGCCTGAAATGACACCTCAAATCTTGCGCGAACCCTCCAGACAGCGCCACCGCGCGCACTCCGAGCCACTCTCGCCAGCCGCCGAGGATCCAGCGGCAGTCTTGCTGGACCCTGAATATTCCGCCGCGCTTGGCCGCGGCAAAGTCTCCATTTCTTGAACGACGTTCTTACTTCATCCTATCGCCATGATTTTCTTCTTTGATCCCCAGTGGTTGCCCGGCTTGCGGGCCGTCGGCTTGGCAATCGCTCTGAGTGTCGGGTGCCAAGCTCAGGACATGCTTGCCGATTTGCCGGCGGACCCGACGGCGGATGAGCAAGCGGCACAAAGCGCCGATGCGCTGTTGTTTGAGGAGCTGCCTGCGGCTGCGCCTGAAGTGTCCGCGCCGTTGCCGCAAGGCCCCGCCTCCCAGCAATCAGGATACCTCCCGCGCTCCCAGATGGCCTCGCTGCTCGATGGCTTCTCGGCAAGCTTCTCGACGGCGAGCATGTATGATTCGAACATCTTCAAATCCAATGGGCTGGACGGCGAATCGCTGGGCGGCGATACGATCCTTTCCGCGTCGCCAACGATCGCCTACTCGAATCCGGGTACCAATCTCACCCTGAGTGCTGCCGCGACGGTGAGTTATACGGAGTATTTGGACCATCCGGATTTTGGCGGTTTCGGCGGCAGTGGTATGCTCTCCGCTGTTTATGAAGGAGCCAAGTCAACGATCAAGACCAGTCTCAACATGGCGCGCGAGCTGGGGACTAACCGCTCCTACGACTCATCCTACGTTGAGCGCAATGTTTTCAGCTATGACCTTGAACTGGCCTATCGGATTAGCCGCAAGACCACCCTGGAGGCTTCCCTGAACTACAAGTGGGATGACGCGTCGGGCTTCGGTGGCACCTCGGGCCTTGTGCTTGAGGCATCGGCGATGTGGCGCTATTCGCCGCTGCTCAAGATTGGCCCAGGGGTCCGCTACAACCTACAATCCGGCGATCTTCAGGAGGATCGCAAGAGCTTTGGCCCCACGCTGCGGGCCGACTACAAGCTCACTGCCAAGGTCGTGGTCAACGCAGAGACCGGCGTGGACTTTATCCGCTATAGCGGGAGCGACGCCATCTCTGATGAGTTTATGTTTGTCCGTCTTGGTGCCAAGTACACGCCATCGGCTCTGTGGTCTTTTGACCTCTCCGTTTTCCGTGACGCCCAAGCAGCGCCTACCGAGGCGGGCGCCTATCGCGAAAGTTTCTCCACGAAGGCAGGTGTCACGCGTAAGATCCGCACGGCTCGCCTCTCCCTTGGAGTGACCTATGAAACCGATAGCTTGTCGGCCACCAATGGCAGTGATTTGCCCGACCCAACCGGCCACCTGCTGACCTACGACACGATGCTGTCGATGCCGATCTTCCGCGGCCGCAGCAACCTTGATCTTTTCTACCGCTGGCGCAACGAGACGGGGGCCACCGGATCTGCCTGGGACGGCTATCAAGTTGGCTTTGGCGTCTCGACAAAGTTTTAAACAATCGAGCGCAATCCCCAACTCTGAAAAAGTTGATCCTTGCCGCTGCGCAGTAGCCATGGTCACACTCTTTGGCTTTTTGATCCTCCCTCGGCAGGCTTAATTTCACCACCATGCGAATCCTGATCTCCATCTGCACCCTCCTCATGGGACTCAGCCGCTTGGGCGCCCAACAGGACCCTCTCTTGAAGCCGGACGACACGGTGCGCATGAGCGTCTATGGCGAGACTGATCTCACTACCCAGACCCGAGTGCTAAAATCCGGTGAGGCGTCTTTTCCTCTGGTGGGGCTCGTGAAGATCGGTGGACTCACCGTCGGCGAGGCCACTACCAAGCTCCATGATCTTTATGCTGCCGATTACCTTGTCGATCCTAAGGTGGCCTTGACCATTGAGGTCTATGCGGCGGAATTTGCCAGTGTGGTCGGTGCGGTCGCTTCTCCCGGCCAAGTGCCGATTCCCTCGGCGGGCAAGGTTGATCTGGCCGCCGTGCTCGCCGCCGCCGGCGGCCTCAATGCCACCGCAGACACCTCCCGCATCACCTTGGTGCGCGTGGATGGCGAGTCGAGTGATCACAGCCTACAAAGCATCCAAGCCAACGGCGGCCCGCAGGTGCGTGCCGGAGATCGGGTCATCACCTACGCAAGCCCCTTTGCCGGCAAGATGGTCACGATTCGCGGGCAAGTTCGCCGGCCTGGCCCGCTAGGGCTGCCGCTCGATGGAAGGCTTGATATCATCACTGCCCTGACTCTCGCCGGCGATTTCACCGACCTGGCCAACCCAAAAAAAATCACCCTCTCGCGCAAGGGCCGCAATATCGTCCTCAACTTCCGCGAGCTTACCGCTCAAGGAGCGCAAAAGCTCTACCTTCAACCAGACGACGTCGTCGATGTGGCAGAGCGGGTATTTTAACGCTTTGGATCCTGCTTCCCGGTCATCGAAGGCCCTTTCACTTCCTTTTATCTCTTGCCCATGCCCAAGCCGCCTTTTGCGAATTCCCCTGCTGCCGATGATGGCAATGAAGATGACCTGATGCAATTTGGCGGCTACGGCGGAGGCCGTGGCAAGCGCTTGATGCGCGGCATCTCCAACCTCTTGGCGCGGTGGCACTGGGTGGCCTTGGGCTTGCTTGTCGGATTCCTTGGAGCAACCTATTATTTGACCAAGGCGCCGAAGGAGTACACGGCCACTGCCACCCTGCTCATCAAGCAGCAGACAAGCACGGTGCTCAATCGCGATCAAGTCGAGGAAATCGACATGCGTTCGCAGGAGGGCCTCAACACGGCCGCCGAACGGATCCGACGTCTCGATTTGCTTGAACGCGTGGCTGGCCGGCAAGATGTCCGGGCTCTCCCCGGGCTGATGCCCGTGCCGGTCGAATGGCTGCCAGAGTGGGCGGCTGTGTGGCTTGGGCGCTCATCCACCCTTGAGGATGGAGGCAAGGTCCCCACTCCGCCGCCTGCAGCACTCGCGACGTGGCTAAGCTCATGGATGGAAATCTCCATTCGCCGTGGGACCCGGCTCATTGATATCAACTTTAACCACGAAGTTCCAGAAGTAGCCAAGGCGCTGGCCGACGCCGTGGCGCGCGAGCACTTGGCGGAAATTGTCGGCACCCGCAACGAAGGGCGCAGCACGTCCATTGAGCTGCTGATGAAGGAATCTGAGGAAGCGCGCGCAAAGTTGCAGACCTACGAAAGCGCCCGCGCGAGCTACATGCGCGCCCTTGAGATGCATGCCGCCTTGGACGCGAAGGAGGCCGAGGTGCAGCAACTAGGCCGGAAATATTTGCCGAAGCATCCGCGCATGATCGAGGTCAACGCCGAAGTGAAGCGCCTGCAAGAAAGGTTTCTGGATGAATTTGACCGTGCAATCACCTCGCCAGCCGACAAAGTGTATTGGGATACCCATGTGGAGCAGATTGCCTCGGTTCGTGCTGAGGCCGAGGAGCGCTTGCGCCTCGCACGGGCCTTGTTGTTGGCACGCAATGGAGTGCTGCAGAGTGAGATCGCCAGCCAAAACTCGGTGTTCAATGCGATGCTCACCCGGCTTGAGGAGGCCGGCGTTAATCAGCAGGGCCAGGAAGCCGGCGCGGAAGTCAGCAGCCTTGCCCGGGTGCCGGGCTCGCCCTCCGCCCCGAATGCTCTGCGCGTCTATGGCTTGGGCTCGGCAGCCGGTACCGCCCTGGGAATGGCCTTCGCCGCATTGCTGGTGCGCCTGGACAACAAGTTTCACACCGTCTCGCAGGTCGAGTCGGATACCAATCAGCCGGTGCTTGCCGCCGTGTCGCAAATCAACCGGGCGCGCCTGATCAAGGCGGTCAACAAGGAATTGCGCATCCGCCGCGGCAGCAAAATGGAATCATCTTATCCCGAGCAGGATGATTGGGATGTCAACCTCTTGTTCCGCCCGGGTGCATCGAGAACCACCTACGCGGAAATGTTCCGCGTCTTGCGCGCCTCGGTTGCCTTGCTCGGCGACGAGACCAAGCGCCGCGTCACCTTGTTCACCAGCGCCGTGCCGCGCGAGGGTAAGTCCCTTATCTCCACAAACTTTGCCATGGCCGCGGCCGCCCAGGGACGGAAAACCCTGTTGATCGACCTCGACTTGCGCAAGCCCTCGGTGCACCGCCTGCTGGGGATCGAGCGCACGGCCCACCCAGGAATCACCGAACTGCTCGCGGGCCACATCGCTTTTGACCAAGCAGTCGTCAAGGACTCGGGATGCCCGAACCTGCACGTCATCTTTGCCGGCGCCCGCGCACCGAATCCGGGCGAACTTCTCAGCACCGAACGGCTGCGCGCCATCCTTGCCGAGGCGGCTCGCCACTATGAGACCGTCGTCCTCGACAGCGCCCCGCTGCTGCCCGTCCCGGATACCCGCGTGATTGTCCAACTCGTTCACAACGTTGGTCTTGTTGTCCGCGCCGAGTATGTCCCCAAGGGTGCCGTGGAGCGCTCCCTGCAGCTCCTCCAGGAAGCCAACGCTCCGGCCTCCGGTTTGGTGTTCAACGGCTTCAAGGAGAAGCGCTTCTTTGTCGGCCTGAACTACTCGTACGGCAACTACAGCCGCGGGCGCTATGGCTATGGCACCTACGGCGTCTACGGTGAGGACGACGACGGCGAGGATCCGGTCAAGCGCAAGAAGCGCCGCACCCAGGTCTAACCGGCGTGGGATGAGCTGGCCGGTGCGAGGCGGAAGATCGCCGCGCATCCGGGAGCCAGCGTGCCAATCCGAAGGGCCTCATCGTCTCCCTGAGAACCGGTCACCGCGCGTGCAATGCCATCCAGCATCTCCTCGCCGATGACGGGTTCTCCAGGGACCAGCCCGAGCCAATCCCGCGCGTGCCCCGGAAGGTGAATCTCAATGCCGCGCAGGGAGTGGTGGCCGTTGAAATTCGCCGCCACCAGGTAGCCGCCGCGACCTTTCGGATTGCGCCGGAGCAGCGCGCCAAGCCAGCGGCCCGACACCGGTTCGTCGCCGAGCCGGCCAAACAGCGGGTTGTGCAGATTCGCGTGGTTCAAGCCATAACAGGACGCCTCCGCGAAGGCCGCATCGCCTAGCAGCCGCAGCAGCCGCCCGTACCAATCCCGCCGCGCCGCGCGCCGCGGGCTGAGCGCCGCTCCGTCGTACCGGTGGTTGTTGGTCCAGCCGAGCAGCTCAGGCAAGTGGGTGTAGTCAAAGATGGAGCTACGGCCGTCATCGCCGGAGAACCCCTCCGCGCCGATGGCCGGCTCGCCAAGCTCTTGGCCGGCGTAGAGCATGAGCGGCCCCGCACCCATGGCGCCAAGGAAGGCCGTGACCGCTGGCGCCACCGTCCAGCCGACCCCGCTCCAACAATCCGGGTTGGCCATGCGCACCTCGTCGTGGTTTTCCGCGTAGCGCAGCATCCGGTGGAAGCGCGCATGGTGGGCATTCGCTCCTATCAGGTCGTTGGCCCAACTGCTGCCCGCCACAATCGCCTGCATCTGCCGGTAGCACGGCTGGTCGTAGACCGCGTCAAAGCCAGCCTCCAGAAGTTTATCGACGACGTTCGCGTCGGTTAGCTTGGCGTGGTCGTCATCGTAGGCCTCAGCGCACATGAACGCCTGGGCGTCGCGCTGGCGCACGCGGCGCAGCTGCCAGTGCCAGTAGGGGATGGGGATGAGGTGGGCCATGTCGACGCGGAAGCCGTCCACGCCCAGCGCCTGCCAGTGGGCAAGGATGGCATCCATGGTGCGCCACGTGCGTGGGACCCGCTCATCGGACGCTTCCGGACCCGGCAGATGGGACGTGTCACGGCCTTGGGTGAAGTCGTGCCCGTAGTTGAGCTTCACCGTCTCGTACCAATCGGTGAGCAGCGGCGCCCAAGTCACTGCGTTGTTGCCGGTGACCCGCGCAAAGCTCGTCTCCGGCGCAAACAGCCCGGTGCACCCGGCGATCCCCGCCGTCGGCAGCCGCAGCGGCGGGTGGCCGGCAATCTCCCCAGGGTGGACATAGAAAAAATGGTTGTCCCGCGCAAAGAACACGCTCGTGTCGTCATCGCGCCCAAAATCCTGCTCCGGCGCCACGTCCGACCCGTACGAGCGCGCCACGTGGTTGGGCACGAAGTCGATGATCACCCGCAGGCCATGGGCGTGGCAGCGGTCCAACAGGGCGCGGAACTCGATTGTCTTGTTGGCGCCACCGCGCACCAGGTCCGGGCAGAGGTCAAAGTAGTCGCGGATGGCAAACGGGCTGCCGGCGAGGCCCTTGAGGAGTTCGGGCGGGTCGGCCGGGCGGTCCGGGTAGGCAGTGGCGCTGGCGTGCTCGATGACGCCGACGAGCCACAGGTGGGTGATGCCGAGCTGTTGGAGAGACGCCAGGGCGGCATGGTTGATGTCCGCAAAGGTTCCGCAGCCGTTTTCCTCCAGCGAGCCGCCAATCTTGCGCACCGCGCGGGTGTTGCCGAAGGCGCGGACCAGGATCTCGTAAAGGCGAATTTTCATCCTTGGCTACGTGCGGCGGCTCGCCGCGATGGCCTCGCGCAGCCAGCGCAACTCCCCGGCGAGCATCGGGTTCTCAATGATGGACGCCGCCGTGTAGGGCATCCTCCAGCGCCAGTTCTTGCCGCCCGCGATCCCCGGCATGTTGAAACGCTGGCTCCATCCGAAAACATCCGCCAGCATCAGCACCGCGTCGCGCGCACCCGAATCCAACAGCCCCTTGATGAGCCCCCGGCGGATCTCCGCCGAGTACTCCGGCACCTCGCCAGCGCTCGGAATTCCAATAAACTCTAACAAGCGGTGCAGTTGCTCGCAGTCCCCGCCATTCCCCGCGCGTTCTGTGCCACAGTCGCCGCGCGCATCGGCCCACAGCGCGGCAAGCGGATCGTGGTCATGGGTCGCGTAGGTTGTTAGACTCAGGTAGGGAATCTCGTGGCGGGGGATGACGTGGCCAGCGGCGTCAGCCTCCCAGTGGGGGATGTGGAATCCGGCGATGCCGAGGGAGGCGAGGTGAGGGCGCACGTAGGGGGGCACGCAGCCAAGATCCTCGCCGACGACGACCGCCCCGCCGGCTGCGCGCAGCAGGGCCTTGAGGCGCAGATCGCCGTCGCGGAGGTTGGCGAGTTGGTTCTCGACGGTGTCATCGGGCCTGGGTGCCCAGCGCGGGAGTTTCCCGCCAGTGAGGGCAGATGCCTGGGCGTCGGTGAGGTGGAGAAACTCCCCATTGCGCTGCGGTTGCCACGGGAAGCTGTAGATGCGGTAAAAACCAAGGACATGGTCAATGCGGAACGAGTGGAAAACCCGGGTGATGCCGGTGACCCGCCGCCGCCACCACGAGAAATCCTCCGCGGCGAGAACATCCCAGCGGTAGAGCGGAACGCCCCAGTTCTGGCCCCAGCGGGCAAGAAACTCGTCATGCTTGAACATCTCCTCGGGCGGCGCGCCCCCGCACCAGTCGAGGTCGAAAAACCGTGGCTCAAAGAACGCGTCGGCGCTGTGGTAGCTGATGCCGATGGGCACATCGCCCATCAGGCGCACCCCCGCGGCGTCCGCCGCCTCGCGCACCCGCCGCCACTGCTGCGTGGCGACCCATTGCAGCCACGCATAATACCCGAGCCTGTTGGAGACGGCCGCCCCGCGCTCGCTTGCCAGCGCGCTGGCAAGATAATCCCGCGCGGCCGCTGGGGTGCCAAACTTAACGGGCCAATCGTTCCATGCCTCGCAGTCGCCATCCTCCTCCATGAGCCAGCGGAACTGCGCGTAGTCATCCAGCCAGCCCGCCTCCCCGCCGCGAAAATGCTCAAACCCCTCCGCGTCGCGCGCCTCGTCGAGCTTCCACCGCTCGTAGGCCTTGTGGAAAATCGCCCGCTTGGCCACCCGCACGGTCGGATAGTCGATGAACTCCGCGCTGATCACCTCGTCTAGCAGGTCGTGGGCCTCCGCGACGTCCTCCCACGCCGCGCCCGGCAGCCAGCCGGGGTCGACGCTCAGATAGAGCGGCTCAAGCGCCATGCTGCTCAGGGTGGTATACGGGCTGTTGCCCGAGCCGGTCTCGTTGATCGGCAGCAGTTGGAGGAGCCTAACACCACTGGCGGCCGCGCGGTTGATCCACTCGACCATTCCAGCGGTGTCGCCGATGCCAAGGTCCCCCTGGCGGCGGACCGAGAAGGCAGGGAGCAGCCAGCCCGCGCGGCGATCAAGGGAGGGGTCCATGATGGCCAAAGAAACCCCCGAATCGGGGCCGCCGCTACCGGAATTTCTGCTGGAGGGCGGATCAGGGAATTAGACAGGCATGGGATTTGCTGTTGGGAAATCTGCGAACCGGGAGTATCTCAGGAGGGTGAACGCGTTGCGCATGCTCGGGCGAATGCCGCTGGACTTCATCGCCTACCTTGGCGGTGTCGGCAGCCTGGTCGGCGAGACGGGCGAGTCGCTGGTGCGCGGGCGCCGGCGCTGGCGCGTGACGCTTGCCCAGATCGCCGAGATTGGCTTCCGCTCCCAGCCGGTGGTGATCATCACCGGGGCTTTCACCGGAGCGGTGCTTGCCGCCCAGGCTCTGTTCCAGTTCAGCGCCTTGAACATGGAAACCGCCGGCGGCGCGCTGGTCAGTGTGGCGATGCTGCGCGAGCTGGGGCCCACGATCACTGCGCTCATGTTGGCTGGTCGAGTCGGCGCCGCCATGGCCGCCGAGATTGGCACGATGAAGGTGACCGAACAGATCGACGCGTTGCGCTCGATGGATGTTCACCCGATCGACTACCTGGTGACGCCGCGCTTGTTAGCGATGCTTATCTCCATGCCCTTGCTCATCGCGGAGAGCGCGGCGTTTGGCATCGTCGCCTCCTTCATTGTTGGGGTCTACGCGTTCCATGTCACCGACGCGTACTGGCTGGCTAACATGCAAAAGTTCACCGAGCTGGCGGACATCTTCATAGCCATGGTCAAGGGCCTCGTCTTCGGCGTGCTCACCGTGATGATCTCCTGCCACCAAGGGCTGACCACCACCAACGGCGCCGTGGGCGTTGGCCGCGCCACCACCCGCGCGATGGTCTATTCCTCGCTGGCCATCCTCATCTCCAACTTTTTCCTCACCCTGCTGATGAACACCTTCTTCCCCAGCGGGGTGGGAAGGTAGGTGAGTTGGAAGGTCGGCAGCGACTTTAGTCGCCAAGGAGCGGCGGCTTTAGTCGCGTGTCCTGTCCAGATGAAACGCGGCCTTGGCGTGCCCCTCGACTTTCAGACCTTAGACTCAAGAAACCGCAACGCGGCTTCTTGGAGAGCGGGGTGGGAGAGGCGCTCAATCACGTCGATGGAGAAGCCGCGGGCGATGAGTTGGCGGGCGCGGTCAGGATCGATGCCACGGGCGCGGAGGTAGAAGATTTCCTCGTCGCTGATTTGGGACGAGGTGCTGCCATGGGAGCACTTGACCTGGTCGGCGTTGATTTCCAGGCCGGGCATCGAATTGGCCTCGGCGTCATCGCTCATGAAGAGGTTGCGGCAGGTCTGGTAGGCGTCGGTCTCGTGGGCGCCTTCGTCGACGGAGATCAGGCCGGAGAAGATGGTCCGGGACTTGTCGTACAAAGTGTTCTTGTAGAGCAAGTCTGACGATGCGCCGGGGGCCACGTGGTGCTGGAACGTGCGTTGGTCGCACTCCTGGGTGCCGGTGGGCACGGAAACGGAGAGCATGTCTGAGCGGCTGCCGCGGCCTTCGAGGCGGCTAAGGCTCTCGTTGCGCGCCCAGCTGGCACCGAGGTTGAGGATGAAGCCGGTGGCGGCGGCGTCGGCGGCCACGCCCGTCTCGTTGACCTGGATGACCTTGGTGACTTTGTTGAAGGCCTGGATGGCGACGTAGTCGAGCTTGGACTCTGGACCGGCGATCAGATCGTTGACGGCGATTGCCAAGCCGGGATCGGTCGGGTTGGCGGACTGGAAGTAATCAATCACGCTGACTTTCGCGCCACGGCCAGTGACCACCAGGGTGTGCGGAAAGATCGCCACGTTCTCCCCGGCAATCCAGTGGAAGACCTCAATGGCGTCTTCAACCACAATGCCATCGGGAACAAAAACGAACAACCCGTTGCGCAGGCTCGCCTCGTGCAGGGCGGTGAACTTCGCCGATCCAAGACGGGTGTCACGGCGCATGAAGTGCTCGCGCACGAGCTCGCCATGGGTGGCGAGCGCCTCCGCCAGCGGCAGGCAGACGACGGTTTCTGGCAGGCGCGACTCGCTTAGGACCAGCTCGTCGTTGATGAAGACAAACTTCGCCGCGGCAACTTCAAGCGAGCTTGAGAGTGCCAGCAGCCGATCCGCATCCGGAACCTCGGCGCTTGGCATGAAGGCGCTGAAATCCAACTCCTTGAGCGATGAGAACCGCCATTGCTCGTCGCCGCGCACCGGTTGCGGCGTGGCCAGAAACCGTTGCCACGCAGCCTGCTGGCGCGCGGAAAACCAAGCGGGAAAGCCAGCCGGCGAACTCGGCGCGGTGGTGAGCAGGGAAGTGGGATGATCGAGCACGGCAGACATGGGAAAAGCTAAAAAGGGCCTCAGGATAATTTCTTGATGATGGAACGAGCGAGAACTTCGTTGATCTCGGTGTGGCGCGGGACTGCTTGGAAAACTTTAGTGGTCGGATTGATGTACCAGTCGTGTTTGCCCCCGGTGGCGGACGAGCTCGCAACCTAGGTCACTGAGCTTCTTCAAAAGAGCGGAGCGCTTCATGCGATGATCAACTCACCGCGCTGTCTCACCCCGGGTATACTGTTTGAAGTGAGTTCCTTGTATAGGTCGACAAGATGCTCTTTGAGGTCATCAAGGCTTTCTCCCTGAGTCTGGTAGTCAGGAAAATCGTCAAGAAAGCCAAGGAAGAAGTCCCCGTCCTGCCAGTAGGTAAAGCTCGCTTTCATCGCCGTAAGAATCGCTAACCCACTGACCCTTCCATCTCCAGGTCGATGAGGCGCTTGAGTTCGACGGAGTACTCCATCGGGAACTCGCGCACGAGGTCGTTGATGAACCCGTTGACGGCCAGCGACATGGCAGCGGCTTCGGAGATCCCGCGCTGCTGCATGTAAAACAACATTTCCTGGGAGACCTGGGAGACGGACGCCTCGTGCTGGGTCGCGTGCTGGTTGCCCTTGACGGTGATGGCCGGGTAGGTGTCGGTGCGGCTGTGGGAGTTGATGAGCAGGGCGTCGCACTCGGTGTTGTTGCGGCAGCCCTTGAGGTGCTTCGGGATGTGGACCTGGCCGCGGTAGGTCGCGCGCCCTTGGCCGACGGAAATGGATTTCGAGACGACGTTGGAGGTCGTTTCGTCCGCGGCGTGGATCATTTTCGCGCCGGTGTCCTGGTGTTGGCCATCGTTGGCCAGGGCAATCGAGATGACCTCGCCGCGGGCGCGCCGGCCCTTCATGATGACGCCGGGGTACTTCATCGTCAGGCGCGAGCCGATGTTGCAGTCGATCCAGCGGACCTCGGCGTCCTCCATGGCGATCCCGCGCTTGGTGACCAAGTTGAAGACATTGCTG
>JBILQA010000257.1:0-4486 GCA_044373535.1 Akkermansiaceae bacterium
AGGAAGGTGGGCGCGTAGTCGATGTTCTGGATCATGGCGCTTGGCTCGCTGGCCGGCTTGACCACTCCGGGCCAGCGGATGATGAAGGGCATCTTGAGGGACTCCTCAAACATCCAGCGCTTGTCAAACCAACCGTGCTCGCCGAGGTAAAACCCCTGGTCGGAGCCGTAGATGACTATCGTGTTCTTGGCCAAGCCCGAGGCGTCCAGATAGTCCAACAGACGTCCAACATTCTCATCGAGCGCGCGCACGCAGGCGAGGTAGTTCTTCATGTAGCGCTGGTACTTCCAGCGCGTCACGTCGTCGTCGCTGAGTTTGCCGGCGCGCAGCTGCTCGAGGAAGGCCTGGTTCTCCGGCTCGAAGTGCTTGTCCCAGGCGGCCCTCTGCGTGCCGCTCATGCGCTCGTACTCGCCGTTTTGCATGCCGCCGGCAAACTGCCGGGTGAACTCGTTGGCGCCGCGGAAGAGCATGTCGTGGCCCCAGGTGAAGTTTTTGGCGATGGACATCTCCTGCTGCTTGAGCGCCTCGGCTCGGTTGGCGTACGTGTCAAACAGCGTCGCCGGCTCGGGGATCACCACCCCGTCAAATTGACCCAACAGCCGGATCGGCGGCGTCCAGTTGCGGTGCGGCGCCTTGTGCTGGGCCATCAGGACAAACGGCTTGTTTGGGTCCCGGCGGTGCTCCAGCCACTCCAGCGCATGGTCGGTGACCACGTCGGTGACATAGCCCTCGCAGCGCTTCGTGCTGCCGTCCATCTGTTGGAAGTTCGGGTTGTAGTAATTGCCCTGGCCAGGAAGAATCTCCCAGTGGTCAAAGCCCGTCGGAGTGCTTACCAAATGCCACTTGCCGATGATGGCCGTCTGGTAGCCGGCCTTCTGCATGAGCTTGGGAAAGGTCGTCTGCGACCCGTCAAACTCCGAGGTCTGGTTGTCCAGGTAGCCGTTGATGTGGCTGTGCTTGCCGGTCAAGATCGCGGCCCGTGAGGGGCCACAAATCGAGTTCGAGCAAAATGAGTTGCGAAACAGCGCCCCGCCCCGCGCCAGGCGGTCGATGTTGGCCGTCGGCGCCACCTCGCGCAGCCGTCCACCGTAGGCCGAGATCGACTCCAGCGCGTGGTCGTCGGAGAAGATGAAAACAATGTTGGGCCGCTGGCCGGCGCCGCGGGACACCGGCGTGGCGGCTAACAGGATGGCGAGGAGTGGGACGAGTCGGCGCATGGCGGGAAAACAATTGGCAAATGATGCTTCGTAGCGTTGGGGCGGTGCGGCCGCCAGAGAAAACCCGCCGGGGGGCAGTGGGGGCGGCGGGTGGATTCTGGTTGCGGGGCGGGTGCGGGATGGCTCAGGTTGCCGGGCATGGAGCACCACGTCTACTTCTGGCTCAAGGACGAGCGCAACAACCCCGGCGACCGGGAAACCTTCGAGCGCGGCCTCGCCGAGCTGTTCGCCATCCCGCATGTGGCCGGCGGCCGCTGGTCGGTGCCGGCGCCCACCGAGAAGCGCGCGGTTACCGATAACAGTTGGGACTACGCCATGGCGGCCAGCTTCGCCACTTTGGCCGACCACGACGCCTATCAGGTCGACGCGGACCACGACGTGTTCGTCGCCGCCTTCAAGGACTGGTGGCAGAAGGTGCTGGTGATGGACCTCAAGTGAATTGTAGCCAGCCGGCACCCATGGACATCTCGGACTTCAGGAAGGAATACCACAAGGGCGGCCTGCGCCGCGCGGATTTGCTCGCTGAGCCGGTTGCCCAGTTCGGCAAGTGGTTCTCCCAGGCGTGCGACGCGGGCCTGCACGAGCCCAACGCGATGACCCTGGCCACGGTGGGGCCAAGCGGCCAGCCATCGCAGCGCACGGTGCTGCTGAAGTACTTTGACGCGGGCGGATTTGTTTTTTTCACCAACTACGAGAGCCGCAAGGCCAGGGAGATTGAGCACAACCCGCAGGTGTCCGTGTTGTTTCCGTGGATCACTTTGGAGCGCCAGGTCATCGTCCAGGGCCGGGCGGAGAAAATCAGCGCCTTGGAGTCATTGAAGTACTTCGCCAGCCGTCCGCGCGACAGCCAGATGGGCGCCTGGGTTTCCCAACAAAGCTCGGTGATCGGCTCGCGCCAACTGTTGGAGATGAAGCTCGCCGAGATCAAACGCAAGTTCAGCGCGGGCGAGGTGCCACTGCCGTCGTTCTGGGGTGGCTTGCGCGTCGTCCCCAAAGCGATCGAGTTCTGGCAGGGCGGCGAGGGGCGCCTGCACGACCGCCTGCTCTACGAGCGGCGAGGCGAATCCTGGGAGATCTCGCGGCTGGCACCCTGAGGCCGGGAGCCTCCGCAGCCGAGCTTGATGGCATGGCGGCGGAGCCGAAAAGCTAATCCTCGAGGGCCTTTTTGGCGATCTTCTTAGCCGCTTTCTTGGCCGCTTTCTTGGTCGCCTTGCGGGCGGTTTTCTTGGCTGCGGTTTTCTTGGTGGCCTTTTTCACCGGGGCGTCTGCGGTGCCAGCGTCGTTGGCCGGAGCGTTCTTGGCAGTGGACTTGCGCTCCTCGAACTCGAAGCCGACCTTGCCTGACTCCGGGTCGAAGGTGAGGAAGGCGGAGAACTTGCGCTTGGTGCGCTTGGAGACGAAGCCCGGGAGGAGGTCCGTCTTGCCTGTGGCGATTAGCTTAAGCACTTGGTCCTCTGGGATCTCCAGACCAAGGATGAAGCGCCCGATGCGGATCCCGGCGGAATCTTTCTTAGTCGTCAGTTGAGGGACGAAGTACGCCTTCTCCGTCGCGTAGACCTTCAACTCGCGCCCGTCGGCACGGCTCACCGTGGCGACCACCTGGTCCTCGCTGAGGTCCGCGGCGCTCTCCGGCTCGTCTTGGTCAAATACGAAGGAGAGCTTGAACTTGTCGTCGATGGCCAGACCCGCGTCGAAGGGCTTGTTGAAGCGCGAGCGGAAGCCTTCAAGCGGCCCAACAAACTTGGTCGTGAACAGGGTGCGCGCCTCGTCCTCGCTGAGCAGGCGCCCGGCGATGTATTTGTTGGTCTTGAAGCCGCACTCCAACTCGGTGCACTCGTAGGTCGCGTCGGTCTGCTTGAGGGTTGGCGCGCCGCACTTCGGGCAGGGCGCCTTGAGGTCGGGGAAGCTTTGATTTTTAAGCTTTTCCGCATGACCCTTGGTTCTCGCGACGATGTCGCAGGTCAGGTCGAGGATCTCGCGCATGAACTCGGGTCGGCCGAGCTTGCCCTGCTCCATCTGGCGCAGCTTGTACTCCCAGTCGCCGGTCATCGATGGCGAGGCGAGCGCCTCAATGCCGATCTCGCCAACAATTTCTATCAGGCGCATGCCATTGTTGGTGACCAACAACTCGCGGCCATCGCGGGCGATGTACTTTTGGGTGATGAGCCCCTCGATGGTGGCGGCGCGGGTCGCGGGTGTTCCAAGTCCGCGTTCGGCCATGGCCTCGCGCAGGTCCTCGTCGACGACGAGCTTGCCGGCGCCCTCCATGGCGGAGAGCAGGGTGGCCTCGTTGAAGCGGGCCGGCGGCTTGGTCACCTCGTGCTTGAGGTTGACGCGCAGGGTCTTGGCGCTCTCGCCCTGCTTGACCGCGCAGAGTTCCTCCTTGGTCGACACGCCGGCCTGACGGCCGTAGATGGCGAGGAAGCCCGCCTTGGTGAGGATTTTCCCGTCGGTGCGGAAGGTGTCGGTTACGCTTGGATGGTGGATGCGGGTGAGGCGCTTGGTGAGCTCGAACTCCGCAGCGGGGAAGAACACGCCAAGGAAGCGCTTGGCGACCAAGTCATAGAGCTTCTGCTCGTCATCGCTGAGCCTGGCGAAGTGGCCCGTCGGAATGATGGCAAAGTGGTCGGAGATTTTGGCGTTGTCGAAAACCCGCTTGGTCGCCACGACGCGGCCGTTGTCCAGCGCATCCTTGGCATACTTCGCCAGCGGCGGGTATTCACTGCCGATGGCCCCGATGGTCTTCTTGACGTCCCCGATGTAGTCTTCCGGGAGGTATTTGGAATCGGTTCGCGGATAGGTCAGCATCTTGTGCTTCTCATAGAGCGCCTGGGCAATCTGCAGGGTGCGCCGCGCCGAGTAGCCGAAGCGCCCCGAGGCCTCACGCTGCAGCGATGTCAGGTCAAAGAGTTGGGGCGGCGCTTGGGTCTGCGGCTTGGTCTCCTCGGTGACGACCGCGGGCATTCCCTCGCAGCGGGCCTTGATCGCCTCGGCGTCGGCAGGGTTCCACAGGCGCTCGGCACGAGCATGCGGCTGGTCGGCGGATTTTTTGAACTCCTCGTCAATCCAGCGTCCCTGGTATTCGCCGGCAGTGACTTGGAAGTCGGCCAGAACCTCTGTGTACGGGCTTGAGACAAACTCGCGGATCTCGCGCTCGCGCTTGGCAAGGATCGCCAAAGTGGGCGTCTGGACTCGGCCGGCGGCGGTGATGTTGAATCCTCCGTGGCGCGAGTTGAAAACGGACAGCGCCCGCGTCGAGTTGAGGCCCA
>JBILQA010000258.1:0-4477 GCA_044373535.1 Akkermansiaceae bacterium
CCACCGCCTATTTCCCCAGCGCATCAACTGTCACCGGCGACGTCGCCGCAGCCACCGCGCCGAAGTGGACGACCAGCCAGGAATTCGCCTGCTGCGGGGTCGTCACGGAGACCGACCGCACCGGCATTGTCACCCGCCACGCCTACGACAGCCTACGCCGCCGGGTGAAAACCAACCGGCTTGGCGTGACGACCGAAACGGTCCAACCTGGCTTGAACACCGAAACCCATCGCTACGCGGAAACCGTCGCCGCCACGCTCTCGCCAACGCTTGCCGGCACCAACGCCACGCTAGTTAGCCGCTCGGTCACCAACGTGGCCGGCACCTACCAAGAGTCGTGGAGCCCCGACCCGACCAGCGCGACTCCTGGGGCCTTGGTCAAGTCGACCACTACCACCACCTACAAGCCAGCCGCCGGGCTCTCCGCGCGCACGGTCACAACCACCCCGGACAACTTCTCGCAGACAAGCGAGAGTGTCCTCGATGGCAAACAGTCGGCCACCTTCGGCGACCTCTCCCCGGCGATGACCTCCAGCTACGCCGTCACCACCACCGGCCTGGCCACCACCCGCGCCTACCTCGATGGCACCACCCAGCGCGAGGCAGTCACCCAAACAGCCGACTGGGCCGGCCGCCTGCTTCGCACCGACTTTGCCGACGGCGCCTTTGCCACCGTCACCTACAATGCCCTCGGCCAGATGGTCAAATCCACCGATCCGGATGGAGTGACCAGTCTCGTGGCCTACAACGCCCTCGGCCAGCGGACCATCTCCGCCGTCGACCTCAACGCCAACGGCCAGATCGACTTCGGCACCGATACGGTGAGCTTCTCCGATTCATTCCCCGCCCTCAACAGCGGCAACCCGGTCATGCGCTCGCTCCAGAAAGTCTGGCAACCGGGCGACACCAATCCGGCCGCCGGAACCGTCGTCTCGATCACCGACAGCACCCCGGACGGGCTCGCCAGCACCACTAGTCAACTCGGCGTGGCCAACCCGGCCACCAGCCTGACCACCCTCGCTACCGGCGGGAACATGACCCAAACGCAGGTCTCCCCGGATGGCTCATACACCGTGAGCACCATCTTCGCCGGCCGCCCGGACGTGACCGCCTATTATAATAGTGCCAATGCGCTGGTCGCCTCGACCGCCGCACGCGATGCCAGCAACACCCCGGGCAGCGGCTACGACTCCCTCGGCCGCCCGACCCACCAGTACGACTCGCGCACCGGGGTGACGACCACCGCCTACCTCTCGACCACCGCTGACGTGGTCGTCAGCACCACCGACCCAGGCAGTCGCACCACCAGCTTCACCTATGACGTCCAAGGACGCCAGACGAGCGTCGACGCCCCGGACACCCTTGATGCCAACGGCGCCCTACTCGCCAACATCACCACCACCAGCTACTTCCCCGACGGTCAAGTCGAGGAAGTCAACGGCGGCCAAACCTACCGCGTCAGCCACACCTACGACTACGCCGACCGTCAAAAAACCCTGACCACCTACGGCGCCACCCCGGCAGTCACCACTTGGTCCTACAGCCCGACCCGCGGCTTCCTTACCCGCAAAGAGTATGCCGACGGCAAGGGGACTAACTACGCCTACACCGCGGCCGGCCGCCTGGCCACCCGCGCCTGGGCACGCGGCATCACCACCACCTACTCCTATGACGCTGGCGGCCGCCTCACCCTGACCGACTACTCGGACACAACGCCGGACGTCGCCCTCACCTACGACACCCTCGGCCGCAAGGTCACCGAGTCCCAAACCAACCGCACCCAGTACTCCTTCACCTACAACCCGGCCACCCTGGCCCCAGCCAGCGAAACCCTGGCCTACGACCTTAACGCCGACGGCACCTCGGACTTCACCCGCGTCCTTGACCGCAGCCAGGACACCATCCAACGCGACAGCGGCTGGCAGCTCAAAGACGGCACCACCATCGAAAACCAGGTCACCTACGGGTACGACAACGCCGGCCGCCCCGCCAGCGTGACCAGTCCGGCCGGATCGTTCAGCTACGCCTATCAAGCTAACAGCATGGGCCTGCTCAGCACCGTCACCAGCCCGGCCCACACGGTAACCAACACTTGGGAGTCCACCCGCGACGTCCTTGCACGCAAACAAAATGCCGTTGGCGCATCGGTCATCTCGGCGTATGACTATAGCGTGAATGCCCTCGGCCAGCGCACCGAAGTCGCCAAGACCGGCAGCGCGTTTGCGTCGAACCGCAGCATCACCTGGGGATACGACTCCCTCGGACAGGTCGTCAAAGCCGACAGCACCGCCGGCTTCAACCGCACCTACCAGTACGACGGCATCGGCAACCGTAAAAAAGCTGCCGACAGCCTGACGCTGCCGACCACCGACAACTACACGGCCAACGCCCTCAACCAGTACACCGCAGTCGACACGATCAACCCAGCCTACGACGACGACGGCAACGCCACCGCCTACCCCGTCCCGGCCCACCTCAGCGCCAACAGCACGCTCGCCTGGGATGGCGAAAAGCGCCTCGTCAGCGCCACCGTCAACGGGACGACCACCACTTACCTCTACGACTCCGGTAGCCGCCGCATCGCCCAAACGACTGGTAGCGCCACCACCGTCTACGTCTACGACGCTTGGAACCCGGTGGCCGAATATACCGGAACCACCCTTGCCAAGACCTACACCTGGGGACTCGACCTCAGCGGCTCCATGCAAGGGGCCGGCGGCGTCGGCGGCCTTCTCGCCGTGACTGAAGGAACCACCTCGCACTTCCCGACCTACGACGGCAACGGGAACATTAGTGAGTACCTCGACAGTGCTGGAGCCACCGTCGCTCACTATGAGTACGACCCATTTGGCCGAACCACGGTTTCAACCGGCACCAAGTGGGGCGACTTCGCTCACCGCTTCTCAACTAAGCCGATTGATTATCCTACTGGCCTCTATTATTACGGCTACCGCTATTACGATCCGGTGACGGGGAGGTGGCCCTCCAGGGATCGTATTGGGGAAAGGGGCGGGGTTAATTTGTATGGATTTGTGGCGAACAGTTTAGTTGGCGCGATTGATGCGTTAGGTCTAACGACGCTTAACTCTTCTGCAACGATCATGAACTTTGAACGATGGGAAAAATGGTGGAGAGCTAATCCATGGGGTGTTTCCCCAGGTGATCAAATGCAGGAACGGATCACACGGAAGTGGGGCTCGACTGTTGAAGTTAGAGCAACCTTTGAGAGAGATGCTGATGGTTTGGCCGACTTCAAGGAATTGGCAGCCACTGGTAATACAACAAATTCCAGATTTGGACTCCAAATTTATCAATCCCAGAGGTATAAGAAGCCAGATGATGCTGTTGCATGCGAACAGCGGATCACTCTGATTATCCCCGTGACTAGAGATGGGAAGGCTGTCGCAGCTAGTCATCCGGTTGTGTCCTACGGCCTTAACTTTAGCTTGGGGCCTTTTGAATACGATCCCTCTTCGAATAACTTGAATATAGGTGGGCATATTTCGCAATTGCGGATACCTTTATCGCCTGGATCCGATGAGGTCCAAATTTTTAATGTGGGCACTGGCGACAGGTTTCTTATATTTCGATTCACGACTGAGGGCGACAGGCGTGTGATTGTAGGTCCCCGTGATCACGGGGATTCTTGGAGCCGCCCGGAGGCTCGCCCAAGCCAAGGTCAAGCTCACTGGTTCAATTCAACATGGTGGTCCGATGTTTCAGCAAGTCCTTCAATCCACTTTTCCCCCACTACCAATGGAGATTATTGGTCATCAAAATGAATCGCATAAAGATAATCGCCTTGGCCGCCGTCCCATTGATGGTAATAATGCTAACGGTTTATTTATTTCATAAATCAAAGGAAGAGCGCGCGGAGAAAATGGTATATTATACTTTCAATCTCCAAGTTGGTGTCGGGCATCGACAGTATCCAGTAAATGAAATCTCGGCCTCGGAACTGAATGTAGTCAAAGACCGCGCATTGGTGGACTTTAATCATCTGATAGTTCAGGACGGGGATGTGCTCGAATTGACCCTTGGGAAGCATGAGGTTTCACAGCATGAGATGAGGGAGGGTCTCTTCTTCCCGAGAGGGGGAGATGTAGAGCGACATAGTAATTGGGTCTTGCTTCATGTCTGGCGTGCAGAAATCTCAAAGAAGGATGATGTTTTAATCGTGAAGAGTTTTCGCGGTCAGCAACTAGGGGAGTTCAAGAATGTATCTGAAATAATGGGATTTGCTTTTGATTCACTGATAGAGGATATTAATGTGGCAAATAAATGAAGGCTGAAGTGTGAGCTCGACACCGCCGGGCGCCTCGGCAACGGGCAACATGAGCCAAAAACAGACCTTGTCAGCTTCCCCGATTGCGCAACAGTTTGAGACTAGAGTATGAGGGTTGCGGGGTAGACCCCAACCACCATGAAAAAGAGCCGATTCAGCGAGACGCAGATTGTCTCGATCCTCAAGGAAGCC
>JBILQA010000261.1:0-4449 GCA_044373535.1 Akkermansiaceae bacterium
ACCGCCGCCGCCGCCACCACCGCCGCGGCGATCACCGCCGCCGCCGCCGCCGCCGTAGCCGCCGCCGCCACCGCCGCCGTAGCCGCCGCCACCGCCGCCACGACGATCACCGCCGCCGCCGCCGCCGTAGCCGCCACCACCGCCGCTCGGGCGAGGAGCGCGTTCTTGGGCTTGATTGACGCGAAGCGGGCGACCGGCAAGGTCTGCCCCGTCCATGGCGCGAATCGCGTTTTCAGCTTCATTTGCGTCACTCATGGTGACGAAAGCGAAGCCTTTTGACCGACCGGTCTCGTGGTCCGTGACGATTTTCGCCCGGTCAACGGTTCCGTATTGGGCAAACGCGTCTGCCAACTCTTGCTCGTCGAGTCCGTAAGGCAGGTTGCCTACGTAAATCTCCATTTCTGTATTCCTTTCGAAGTGCGCGCCATGAAGTTGTCGGAAGGTCGTCGGTCATGGCGCTGGAAACCCGGAACCCGCCTCTGCAACGCCGAAAGACGCGACAGAGCCTAATATCTTCCGCCTTCTTCAGAAGAAGAGATTGGAAAACCGTAGGGACGAGTAACAGGTTTCGAGCCGCTGTCAACGGCCCGCTTTGAGCCGGAAGCGAATTCTCGGCGGTGGGAAAGCCGGATCAGGAGCGAGATTTGGCCTGCGGATCGAGGACCTCAACCTTGACGGAGGCCACGCCGCTGCTGCGGAAGCCGAGGCGGTCGGCAACGCCGGAGGTGACATCAATGATGCGGCCGCGGATGAACGGGCCGCGGTCGGTGATGCGCACGACCTCGCTTTTGCCGTTGGCGAGGTTGACGACGCGCACCTGGGTGCCCATGGGGAGGGTTTTGTGGGCCGCCGTGGAGGCTTGCTCGTTGAGGCGTTCGCCGCTGGCGGTGCGGGTTCCGCGGTTGGTACGCACGCTGTACCAGGACGCCTTACCGTGCTGGACATCCTTGATGCGCCAGGCGGTGGCGGCCCGGTCGGACTTGGCCAATGATGGCGTCGCGCTGGAGCAACTCGACAAGGGCGCGAGCGCGAGCGCGACGAGGATGGACATGATCTGGCGGAACTGGGTCATAACAGGCTGATGGGAAAAGTTGGCCAGACTTAACCCTATCATCACCCCTATGCAAAGCCTATTGCCCGGAAATACCCCGCCCTCATGAGCTGCCAATTGCTCATTGATAACAAAAAAGGCCCCTGAAGGGGCGGAATTCCTTAGGATAGGTTAGACATTTTGGCAGCAACCCGGCCGTAGACGTGCTAGATTGGAAGCTACGATGAAAATGCTTTGGTTGACGAGCCGGAGGAGTTTTACGGGAGCGGACCGGGAGTTCTTGGCGGTGGTGGTGGCGCCGGAGGCGGCCGCGGAGAGCCTTGAGTGGCTCTGGCAGGACCCCGAGGGGCTGCGCGAGGTACTCGACCTGAAGGTGGTGCTGCGCGCGCTGGTAGAGGCGCCGGCACC
Source organism: Akkermansiaceae bacterium (assembly GCA_044373535.1). GTDB lineage: Bacteria > Verrucomicrobiota > Verrucomicrobiia > Verrucomicrobiales > Akkermansiaceae > JBILQA01. The sequence goes on from JBILQA010000261.1 coordinate 1,460, forward strand.
CTTGGAGGTGTCTGCGGCGCTGTATTTCTACGTTTTGGTCCGCCACGCCTTCCTGCGGGCGGGCATCGAGGAGGTGGCGCTAGCGGACTACGTGGCGGGGATCTTGACGGAACGCGCGACGCTTGACCCGCAGGACCCGCTGCGTGGAGTGCCGGGCGGGATAACGCGCGTGGCGGATTTCATTGCGATCATGGAAACAGCCAACGGGCGGGTGCGCTACGAGTTGCAGGTCGAGGCGGGGAAGCAGTTTTTGCTGCTGACGGGGATGTTTCCGAAGTTTTTGCGGCAGCGTGCGTTGCGCCGCGGGGCGCCTGACTTGGAGTTCTACGAATCCTTTGGCGCCCAGTCGTTTCGGCAGGCGGCGAGCAACCCCCTGGCGCCGGAGGGAATGCCGCGGCTCATCATGGCGCGGCTTGCAGAGTGTTTCAGCGAGGCGCGGCGCACCCTTAACCGCCTGAGCAGCGACACCTTGTTCCTGGGGACCTGAGGCTCAGGCGCCAAACAGGCGCTCGACCGAAGTGAGAATCGCGTCGACCGGCACCGGCTGCTCGGCGGGAATGCGCAAGCCACTCTTGTGCCGCGAGTAACTGTCGAAAACGCTCTCCGCCCATGCGTCCATGTTCTCGCCCAGATAGAAAACCAGCTCATCCTCGTCAGCAACCATGGAAAACCATTCCCCCGCACAGTCGTAGGTCGGCATCTGCAACCGCATGGACTCCACCGCGGTGGGGAAGCCGCTCAAAAGCGAGCGCCGGACCGCCTGCAGCCCCTCGGCAACGAAGGTGGGCAGCTCACCCAGATAGGCATCAACGGTTTCTTCCATGTGCCTATGAGACGCCAAGCCGCGGGGTGGCGCAATGAGGATTCAGGGTTGTTAAGTAGAGATCTAGTGCCGACACCATAAAGGGACGCAAAAAGGCGCCGCGGCCCGGGTGGGCGGCGGCGTTTGCGGGGGTCATAGGGCCGGGCGCTGCTGGCCTGCCCAAGCTTCACGTGGCTGATTAAACCCGTGGTCCCGGTCCGCGGTCGTAGTCCATGCGGACTGGGCGGCCGCGGAGCTTGGCGCGGTTGGCCGCCTTGATGACCTGGTCGGCAAACTCAGTGGGGACGTCGACGAGGGTGTGCTTCGGGAACAGGCTGATGCGGCCAAGCGAGGAGTCTGGCAAAGCGGCCTCACGGTAAAGCATTCCCGCGATTTCCCCGGCGAGAACGCCGTGGGTTTTGCCGAGGCTCATGAACAAGCGGCTCATCCCGGCGGTAAGCGGAACGTCCGGGCGCGGACCGCGCTCGTCACGGTCGCCGCCACGCTCGGGCCGGTCGCCCCGTTCAGGGCGCTCGAAGCGTTCGCGCGGGCCACGGTCTGGGCGGCCGCGGTCATCATCGCGGCGATCCGCGCGGGCGCCGCCTTCGCGGTCCTCGGCGATTGGCTCGCCTTCGCGGTTCTGGCCCTCGCGCAACAGCGTAAAGACCGCGCCGGCGATGTCCGTTGGGGTGTGGCCCTGCTCAAGCAGGCGGTCGATGTATTCCTGATGAGTCTCGAAGCGACCCGTATCAAGGCGCTCCTTGAGGGTCTCAAACAAAACGTCGGCGCGGCGGCCTTCGACCTGCTCCTGAGACGGGATTTTTTCCCGGCGGATGATCTGGCGGGTATAACGCTCAACCGTTTGCATCCGGTAGATGTCGCGCCCAAAGACAAAGCTGATGGCGCGGCCGGAGCGACCGGCGCGACCGGTGCGGCCGATGCGGTGAACGTAATCTTCCGGGTCGTGCGGCAGGTCGTAGTTGAAGACAATGTCCACATCATCAACGTCCAAGCCACGGGCGGCCACGTCCGTGGCGACCAGCAGCTCGACGGTTCCGTCGCGGAAACGCTTCAGGACCCGCTCGCGCATCTGCTGGGTGATGTCACCGTGCAGACGGTCAGCGGCATAGCCACGGGCAAGGAGCGACTCGGTGCAGTCATCCACTTCCCGCTTGGTGTTGCAGAAAATGATCGCAAGCCTTGGAGGATCAATGTCGAGCAAGCGCGAGAGCACCTCGATCTTCGACCGGCTGCGGACTTCGTAGTACGATTGGTCGATGGTCGAAACCGTCTTGGACGTTTGTTCAACCTGAATAGTTTCCGGCTTGTTGCCGAAGCTCTGGATGAGCCGCTCAACCTGGCGGTTCATCGTCGCGGAGAAAAACAGCGTCTGCCGCTCGGCCGGCATCGCCGCGAGTAGTTCTTCCATCTCCTCGCGAAAACCCATGTCGAGCATGCGGTCGGCTTCGTCGAGAATCGTCAGCTTGATCCGGCCCGGATCAAAGGTCCCGCGGCGCAAGTGATCCAACAGGCGACCTGGGGTGCCGACGACCAGTTGCGCGCCTTCCTTGAGCGAGCGGATCTGACGGTCAATCGGAGTGCCGCCGTAGACGGGAACGGCCTTAAGGCCAGGCATCTTCGCACCAAGGCGGTGGACTTCCTCGCAGACCTGCACCGCCAATTCGCGGGTTGGGCAGAGGATCAGTACTTGAGCGTAGCGGGCGTTGACGTCGATTTTCGACAGAGCCGGCAGGGCAAATGCGGCGGTTTTCCCAGACCCCGTCTGCGAAAGACCCACAATGTCTTTGCCCGCAAGCGCGGCAGGAATGGCCATCGCCTGGATCGGCGAGGGCCGCTCGTAGCCAAGCGCGGCCACGGCTTCAAGGAGTTCGGACGGAAGTCCAAGGTCGGAAAACGGAATAGTATCCATGATTGTCTAGTATTTTGGGTGAAGCCGCGGGCGGCAAATGGCAGCGGGAATGTTTCCCACCACCGACGATCCCGCTGCGAACCCCAACTGCCACCGGACAAAATTGCCGGCCAGGCGAACCATGGATCCCTTGCGGGGCGCGGAGACTCTCCCAATCTCGTTGGGAGGCAAGTACAATCGCGTAAAGTTTTTTATCCGCAAGGCTCAAGCGCACTGCGCCAAGCTGCACCGGACTCCCTCGATGCGGCCTGCGTAGAA
>JBILQA010000262.1:0-4448 GCA_044373535.1 Akkermansiaceae bacterium
TGTCAAGGAAGCCAACGCGGGCAATGAGCTCGCCGTCGCCGGTTAGGCTCTGGTGGGCAAATTGGAAGCTATCCTGGGAGCTCCAGATATCCGTGCCGGATCCTTTGACGGTGAAGGCGCCCGCGGAGAGCACCGCCGAGCCAACTGGACTGGCGTCGCCAATGCCCAGCGTGGTCCAACTGTAGCCGGAAGGCGGCGGATCGGTCACCGGCGTCCCCGTGACCGTCAGCACAAAGCTGGTGGTGGCGAACTTCGAGCCGTCGCTGACTTGGACGGTTAGCGTGGCAGTGCCAACCTTGTTAGTCAGGGGTGTCACCACGAGGGTTCGGCTGGCGCCGGAGCCACCAAAAGCGACCTGGCTTGGGGTGACCAGAGCGGGGTTGGACGAGGCAAGCGTCAGTTGCAGGTCGGCCAAGGGGGTTTCCGCGTCGCCAACGCTGAAGGCGAGCAATCCCGTGGCGGAGTCCATGGCGATGGTCTGGTTGGCAATCGCGCTGATGGTTGGCGCGTTGTTAACCGGAGCGGTGACGGTCAGCAGGAAGCTTGAGCTGCTGGTCGCCTCGCCGTCGCTAACAGTCAGCGTGATCGTTGCGCTGCCGGTCTGGTTGGCTGCCGGGGTTGCCTGCACGGTGCGGCTTGCCCCGCTGCCCCCGAGCGTGATCATCGAGTTGGCCACCAGGATCTGGTTAGAGGAGCTGGCGCTCACGCTCAGGGATCCGGGTGAGGTTTCCGCATCTCCAACGGTGAAGGCCAGCGGCCCGGTGGTGGTGTTGGCAGTGAGGGTGCGGTTGGCGATGGTGCTGATGGTCGGAGCGCTGTTGGCCGGTCCGCCGAGTGAGTCCTCAAGCGTGATGGAAAGGAGCCCGCGGGTTGGCGTCACTCCAGCCCGGAAGGCGCCGCGCAGGGCGATGAGGATGGATTCATTGCTTTCCTGAACTCCATCATTCTTTACCCGCAGCCGGATGTTTCTGGAAACCACCCCGGGGGCAAACGTCAGCGAGCCACCGGAAATGACCGCATTGCCGTTGGCCGCGTCGATAAATGCCCAGTCGACGTCATCGCCGGTGGCCGATCCGCCGGCGCTCGCATAGTTCACCGTGACCGTGCTCGCGGAGGCCGCGGAGAGAACCACCGGAATGTCGCGGAATTCGCCGAGCGCGCCGGGAGCTTCATTGGTGACCAACGACGCCTGTTGGAACCCAACGGTGATGGGCATCACCTCGTTGTCGCCGATCTCGAAGGTTGCCGCAGAGGGCCGGTCAGGGCTGTATCCTGCACCTGGCAGAATGCTCAGCGTCGCCGTCTCGGTTCCCTCGGCCAACACATCATTGATCGGGGTTAGCACCAGGTTGACACCGCGCTGGGTGTCGGGAATGACCACTGTTCCGGTTAGGGTCTGATAGTCCTCACCGTTGACGGCTGTTCCAGCCATCGCGTAGTTCACCGTGAGGTTGCCCGAGGTCCCCACGCGCGAGAGGTAGAATGTTCCGCTGGCTCCCGACTCGGTCGGCGACTGGTTGTAGGTGGAAACCATCACCCGTTCGCCACCGCTGTCGTTGTCGCGGATGATCGCCTCGGCCACCGAGTCGTTGTAATTGCGGTAGGCCGCGGAGGGCGTGATCTTGACGACGACCGTCTCGGTCGCCTCGGCCAGCGTATCGTTGATGACAGGGATCGTCAGGGTAGCCTGCCGTGAGCCCGTTAGGGGAATGGTCAGGGAGCCCGCCAGCGTGGTGAAGTCGGCACCCGAGGTGGCCGTACCAGTCACAGAGTAGTTGACCGTCACGCTGGTTTGGCCACTGCCGACGGCGCTGAAGATCACCGAGGCGTTGGCACCGCCCTCGGTGCCGATGCTGCCGGCGCGCACGCTCACGAGCGGCAGGTCGCCATTGTCGGCAATCGTCACGGAGCCCTGGTTGGCGGCGCCGATGCTGTAGGTGTTGTTGAAGTTGGCCAGCGCGAGGGTAACAAACTCGGCGGGCTCAGCGATGTCGTCATTGTAGGGGGCGATGACGACGTTTGTGCTCGCGGCGCCGGCGGGGATGACCACCTCACCGGTCAGGGGCGCGTAGTCCGTCCCGTGCAGGGCACTGCCGGAAATGCCATAGTAGAGAGTCAGCGGAGCGGCGAGACTGCCGGTGCGGGTCAACTGGAAGATGCCGGTGTCCGCGCTGCCGCTCGAGGCGGTTTCAGCCGCACTTGCGTCGGGCACGCTGACGGTCACCGTCGGAGTGTCATCGTCGGTGAGCTTCACGCTCGCCGCCGTCGCGGACGGGTCGCGCAGGTAGGTGGCGGTCGCAGTGAGGGTGGCAAGGAGATCCTCGGGCCCCTCGATTTCGCTGTCGTTGATGGGCGCCACGGTGATGGCTTGGGACATCTTGCCCGCTGGAATCGTCACGCTCGCCGGCAGAGCACTGTAGTCGGCACCGTTGGTGGCCGAGCCAGTCCAGGTGAGGGCAACGCTCAGCGCTGAGGCCGCGTCTCCTGTGCGGGTCAGGGTGACGGTTGCGCTGTCGCCGCCTTCGGTGGCGTAGGGATCCGGCGCGCTGATGCCAACCATCGGCAGCGCCGTATCGTTATCTACCAGCAGCATGACTTGCGAACTGCCGGAGGTCGAAAGGTAGCCGCTTCCTCCTGTGAGTTGGAGGGTGATTGTTTCCGGCCCTTCCGCGAGGGCGTCCTCGACACCCGAGGAATTCACCGCGCCGACGGCGATATCCAGCGATGCTGAGCCCGCAGGGATCGTAAAGGCGTAGAAACCGCCCGCCGGGGCATAGTCCGGCACGAAGGTGTAGTCGGTGTTCTTGGTGGCCGTTCCGCCACTGCGGGAAACCGACACCGTGAGCGCGCTCTCCGTGCTTCCGCTGCGGGTGAGCCGGAAGCGTCCGGCCGCTCCTCCTTCAAAGGCGTCGCTCACTTTGGATAGAGTAACAAACGTCGAGCTCGCGGCGGACCAGTTGGCGGTGTTAGTGCCGGCTATCACATTGATCGGATTGGCGAACTCCGGGGTGAAGCTGTAGCCGTTGAGCACGCAGGTGAGGGTTTTCGATCCGGTAGTTAGACCCGCCAGGAAGTAGGTCCCGTCGGAGTTCGAAGTGCATTTTCTGCCCCCGCCGGAGATTACCACACCCTGCAGAGGGACTCCCGCGGCGGTGACCACCCCACTGACCGTCTGGAGGTTGTGGGTTCCCACATTGATCACCATGGAGCGCTGGGTGGTGCCGCCCTTCATGTCTGAAACAGTGAGCATGGCGGTGACCTGTGCGACGCTCGGGAAGCTGCGGGTGAAGCTCGGTGTGTTCGCTCCGGTCTGACCGTCACTAAACTCCCACGCATAGGCAAGCGCATCGCCGTTGGCGTCAGTTGCTGTGGCGGTGAAGGTGACGCTGCCGCCCGGCGCAATGGATGTGGTGCTTGCCGCCAAGGTTGCCGTCGGCGCGACATTGCCCGGGAAGGGTCCGCGGTTGAAGGCGATGTCCAGCGACGGCGGCGTTGTGGCATTCTGGCCCAACACGGTGAAGTGCATGTCAGCCTCCGGGTCGGAGAAGGTTCGTCCGACCATGATGCCGCCATCGTTCTTGCCGCCGGAGCTGCCTTGGGTGGTGTCCAGCAGGTGTCCGCAGTTCGATCCGGTGCCGGAGTAGATCACCAGCGCGCTGTTAGCTAGCAGCCCGCCGCGGGCCGGGTGGTACTCGATGTTGTACTGGCGCAGGTTGTCCTTGGGCACGGTGAGGGCGTAGCGCTTGCCCTCCTCGAGGCTCGGCTGGTCGTAGGCATAAACCCGGTAGGTTCCATTGACCTTGGCCTCATGGACGTAGCTTGAGGGCAGCCACCCGAGGAGGCGCTTGCTGATGGTGTTGTAGTGGGAGCCGAAGCCGCCGCCGCCGCCCATGACGTCAAACGGGTTGCCGTATTCCTGGTTTTCGCCGAAGCCGTAGGGGGTGCCGTCGAGCGAGTTCCAGAAGTTCGCGTGGTTGAGGCCAAGCGAGTGGCCAACCTCGTGGTTGATGACGTCCATGCCATCCCAGGTGAGCCAAACACGGTCACCGCCGCCCCAGGAGATCCCCTCAAGGCGCGGCCCCCCGTTGATGCGCACAATGATGCAGTCAAACAGGCTCGGGTCGTAACCCATCGCCAACGCAGCGGTGCGCGAGTGGTTGTGGATAAGTCCCAGGCCATCGATCCCGCCCACCGGGATGCGGTCCTTGTCCTTGTACCATGACATCGTGTAGGGCAGCGTGACGACCGGCGTGACGGTCGTCGTCTGGGTCATCTTGCCGTAGGAGTTTTCCAGGAAGAACCTGGCATTGTCGCGCATGTCGGCGTAGGCGCTTTCCTCGGAGTTAGGCGCGGACATCTGGTCGGGATAGGTGGCGCGGATGTAGAGGCAGCGCAGGTTACCGATTGCGCGCGAATAGGTGCCCGGAAAGTTGTCGTAGAAAAACCCA
>JBILQA010000041.1:0-13443 GCA_044373535.1 Akkermansiaceae bacterium
CGCAAGGAGGGCAAGGCGCCTCTTGTGGGCATTTTTTTGCCCGCCGCAGGAACCCGAAGGAGGCCCCCGGCTGCTACGGCACGCGCCGTAACAGCCGCCAAAGCGCGGATGAGCAAGGCTTTCCCCCTCCCTCTCGTTGGAGGCGTGCGGGTTCAATGGAATAGCTGCAACGGCGCCGCGTTGCGTCCGCGCCGCCTGCCACTGTTGCATCTTACTTGCAAAAGCCTGAATGGCGGGGCAGCGTCGTTGCGGCGAGGTTTCCTGATTATGCGCGGCTTTCCCCTGATGAACTTCCTTCTGGTCCTTGGCGTACTGGGGCTCGGCGGGCTGGTTTTGGCCCGGGTGACACAAGTTCCCAGCGAGGCGCCGCAGGTTGCGGCGCGCAGGCAGCCGCCAGCCGCCGCAGCGAGCATCCCCACCCGGGTCGAGGTGCTGCTCTCGGCGCCGGCAGCCAGCATCGAGATCGCCAGCCTCGACGGGGTGGTACTTTGCGCGCGACAGCCGCAGGAGCCCCGCATGGTTACGTCTCTCGATCTCCCCGCGGGCCTACGCGGCCTTCGCGTGCGGGTGGCCTGGAAGGATGCGCCGGGCGGCCACCGGTTTGCCAAGGTGGTGTTAGAGCCGCAGCGCCTCCCGACAGTGGAGCATGTCTTTGATGCCGGCGGCGATCTTGATGACGTCTGGGAGTTCCCCCCCCTCACCCTGCCGAGCCTGTGAAGGAGCACGACCACCATGCCTGCTGCGCCCATCACGCCTCTCACCACGAGTTGGTGATCGAGGGGCTGACCGTGAAGTACCGCTCTATGCTGGCCCTCGACTCGGTTAGCTTTTCCACCTCGTGCGGCAACCGGGTGGCGCTCATCGGTCCTAACGGAGCAGGCAAGAGCACCTTGCTCAAGGCCATCGCCGGCCTCGTCCCGCAGCGCGCCGGCACCATCCGCTGGCGCGGCGCGCCGGTTCGGAAGTGGTTCAGCGAATTTGCGTACCTTCCACAGCGCGAGGATGTTGACTGGTCGTTCCCGATCACTCTTCGGGGGCTCGTGGAAATGGGGCGCTATCCTCAAACCGGGTGGTGCGGGCGCTTCCGCGCCGAGGACGCCGCCGCGGTCGACCGGGCGCTGGAGTCGCTCGATCTAACACACCTGCAGGGCCGCCAGATCCGCGAGCTCTCCGGCGGCCAGCAGCAGCGCGGATTCATCGCCCGAGCGCTTGCCCAGGAGGCCCATGTTCTGCTGCTGGACGAGCCGTTCACCGGGCTTGATCGCAATGCCGCGCGGCGGCTCGGCGAGCTGCTCGGGCGGTTGTCCGGCGAGGGCCGGCTGATTCTCGCCTCCCACCATGATTTGGCCAACGTGCCCGACCTGTTTGACGAGGTGCTGCTACTCAACCAACGGATGGTCGGCTTCGGCCCGACGGCGACAACGCTGACGGCCGAGGCCATCGAGCGGACCTTCCATCAATCCAACGAACCCGCCGCCCCCGCGCGGCCGCCCGCAAATGCTTGAGCTGTTAACAAGTGGCTTTTACCAGCGGGCGCTGCTCGCCGCGGTGATGATCGGCTTTGCCAACGGGTTTTTCAGTGGCTTCGTGGTGCTGCGGCGCACCGCGCTCTCGGTTAGTGCGCTGTCGCACACGATGCTGCCTGGCATTGCACTGGCGATCTTCATCACCGGGGCACTGACCCAAATGAACGCCTTCCTCGGCGCGCTCTTCGCGGCCATGATTGTGGGCTTGGGCTCGGTGGCCGTGTCGCGCGGCAATCGGATCGCCCAAGGGACGGCCTTGGCGGTGCTCTACACCACGGCGTTTGCCGCCGGGGTGGCCATCCTGCCCCACTTGGACACGCGCCAGGAGCTTGAGCACTGGCTGTTTGGCGACATCGTCGCGGTGGGCAACGCGGACCTGTGGGTGGTCTTCAGCATCAGCGCCGTAACACTAACAACCACAAACCTGCTGATGCGTCCGATCCTGCTGACACTCTTCGAGCCGAATGTCGCGGCCGCCCAAGGGGTGCCGACCCGGGCGATGCAGTACCTGCTTTTCGGCCTGCTGATCTTGTCGCTGGTCGCCTCGCTGCAGGCGGTTGGCTGCGTGCTTTCGGTCGGCCTGCTGGTGGCGCCGGCGGCGACGGTCTCGCTTCTAACCGACCGGACGGCCGCCTTGTTTTGGGGCGGCGGGATCCTCGGGGCGCTTGGCTCGGTTGCCGCGCTGCTCATTTCCGCCCACTTCAACCTCTCTCCCGGGCCGGTGATTGTGATGGTTCTGGGTGGATTCTTCCTGTTGGCGTACCTGTTCGGACCAAAGTACGGGCTACTGGGCCGGCGGCTGCGCGGTTGATGGGCCCGGTGCCGGCAGGCAAATGGCGGCGGATGTCTAACTGGGGCTTGCCATGCGCCGCCGGCGCTCGCTAAAACCCACGCCGACCGGAGCGCTAGCCTCAGCGAGCGTTCCGGCACCTTTCTTCCAAACCCCGAAATCACCCGCCGCCATGGCCTACTTCCCGGAAATCCCGAAAATCGCCTACGAAGGTCCGTCTTCGAAGAATCCCCTCGCGTTCAAACACTACAACCCGGACGAGGTCATCGAGGGCAAGTCCATGCGCGACCACATGCGCTTCGGCGCGGCCTACTGGCATTGCATGCGCAATGAGATGGCCGACCCATTCGGCGGCGGCACCGCGCAGATGCCGTGGGACGACAAATCCGACTCGGTGGCCAACGCGTGCAAGCGCGCGGACGTCTTCTTCGAGTTCCTCGATAAGATCGACATCGACTACTACTGCTTCCATGACCGCGACATCGCGCCGGAACTCCCGACCCTAGCAGAGTCCAACAAGGCGCTGGCCGAAGTGGTGGCCCACTTCAAGACCAAGCAGGGCGAGCACGGCAAGAAGCTGCTGTGGGGCACCGCGTGCCTGTTTTCCCACCCGCGCTACTCGCAAGGAGCGGGCACCTCACCCGACGCGCGGGTGTTTGCCTATGCGGCGGCGCAGGTGAAGGCCGCCATGGACGCCACCCACGCGCTGGGCGGCGAGGGCTACACGTTCTGGGGTGGCCGCGAGGGCTACGCGACACTGCTCAACACCGACATGAAGCGTGAGCTCGACCACCTCGCTGCGCTCCTCCACATGGCCGTCGACTACAAGAAGGCCATCGGATTCAAGGGCCAGTTCTACATTGAGCCCAAGCCGCGCGAACCGTCCACCCACCAGTACGACTCGGATTCGGCAGCGTGCTTGAACTTCCTGCGCGAGTACGGCCTGCTAGACCACTTCAAGCTCAACATCGAAACCAACCACGCCACATTGGCAGGCCACACGATGCAGCACGAGCTGAGTGTGGCGATGGCCGCCAACGCGCTCGGATCGATCGATGCGAACCAGGGCGACATGCTGCTGGGCTGGGACACCGACCAGTTCCCAACAGACCTGTACGGCACCACCCACGTGATGCTCAAGCTGCTCGAGATGGGCGGCTTCACCACCGGTGGACTCAACTTTGACGCCAAGCGCCGACGCGAGAGCCATGAGCCAGTCGATCTGTTCTACGCCCACATTGGCGGGATGGACGCATTTGCCCGCGGCCTAAAGATTGCCGCCTCGGTGCGCGCGGACGGACGAATCAAGGAGTTTGTCGACAAGCGCTATTCGTCGTGGAACGAAGGAATCGGCGCGAAGATCGAAAACGGCGGTGTTAGCCTCGAAGAACTCTCCGCCTACTCATTGGCCAATGGCGAGCCCATGGTTGGCTCCGGGCGCCAAGAGCTGCTCGAGGCGATCCTCAACGAGAACTTCTAGGGCCCCCTCCAAGGCATCTTCCACGCCGCTTCCCGCAGACCGGGGAGCGGCGTTTTTGTTGGAATAGTCCGCGAGGGCGGCGAGTGGCTTGGGCGCGTACGTGGATGGTCAAATCCGCCCCTGCAGGAAGGCGCCAACGGCGAGGATAATGAAGATCACGAAGCAGATCTTGGCGATGGAAGCGGCGGTGCCGGCGACCATTTTCAACCCGAGGGCGCCCGCAATCAGGGCAATGACAATAAAGACGACGGTGTAGTGGATGAGCATGGCGGTGGTTAGCGGGTTGCATCGTGGACGGCATCCTTGATGTCCTCGCCAGCATCCTTGAGGTTTTCGTGAGGACGGCGGTCCAGCGCATCGTTGATCGATTCGCCGACTCCTGACTTTTTCTCGCAGGCCGACAAGGCAAGTGCGGCGATGGCTAAAACTAGAATGTGGAATTTCATGGGGTCAGTGGGTTGGTTTTAAGGTTTTCGTCATGGACGCCTCGACCGGCATGGATCCCAGAAGCGGGAAACGAACCATTGTCGGGGCGGAGCCGCTTGCACGGCAGGGGCTTGGCAGGGCCATCAAGACGGGCTGCCCCATTTTCTAACATAGCCGCGATTTGCCGATAATCTCGGAATACTTTCCGATTTCTGGCGCGCCGGCTTGAAGGGGCGGCTGCGCGGGCAAGCTACCCATGGGATTATCATCCTGTTAGGGCAGCCAAGACGCGGGACTGATGACTCCGTTTAGGAACGCTCAAGGAGAATTCGGTCGCCAAGGACGACGAGGTCGACGCGGCCGCTCAGGGTACGGTCGAGAAAGGGGGTGTTCTTTGAGCGCGAGCGCATGAAGTCGGCGCTGAAGGTGGTCTGCGCGGCGGGGTCGAAGACGATGAGGTCGGCCATGGCGCCTGCGGCAATGACGGCGGGCTCAAGGCGCATGATGCGCCGCGGTTCGGCCGAGAAGCGCTTGACGAGAAGGTCCCAGCCGAACTTCCCCGGTTTGACGAAGTGGTGGAAAAGCGACACCAGGGCGGTGTCGAGGCCGGTGATGCCGTTAGGCGCGCTGACAAAGTCCTGGGCTTTTTCAAAAGCGCTGTGCGGCGCGTGGTCGGTGGCGATTAGATCAAAGACCCCGTCGATGAGCCCCTGGAGAAGCTGTTCGTTGTCCTCGCGGGTCCGCAGGGGCGGATTCATCTTATAATGGGTGTCGAACTCACCGATGTCCTCCTCGTGGAATAACAGGTGGTGCGGGGCCACTTCGGCGGTGACCCGCGCGCCGCGCTGCTTCCACCAGCGGATCGTCTCCATCCCCAAGGCGCTGGAGACATGCTGAATGTGGACATGCGCGCCGGTCGCGTGGGCCAGGCGGATGTCGCGGTCCATGCAGATTTCCTCGCTGCACGCGGGCGTGCCCATGATTCCAAGCCGGTAGCTCATGACCCCCTCGTTGAGGGCGCGCGGGCCGGAAAGCGACGGAACCTCACAGTGGCTGGCGAAAAACATGCCGAACTCGTCGGCGTACTGCATGGCGCGCATCAGCACGGCCGGGTCGTCGACGCCATCGCCATCGTCTGTTAGCATCAGCACTCCCGCCGCGCGCATGCCATCGATGCCGGCAAGCTCGCGGCCGGCGCGCCCCTTGGTGATGCAACCGGAGGTGAAAACCGGGATGCGCGAGTCGCGCGCCGCGATGTCGAGCACGGTGCGCACCATCGCGGCGCTGTCGATGGCCGGTGTGGTGTTAGGCATGAGCACCACCCCGGTGATGCCGCCGTTGATGGCCGCCTCGGTGCCGCTCTTGATCGTCTCCTTGTGCTCGCCGCCGGGTTCGCGCATGTGGACGTGGGCGTCAAACATGGCGGGCATGAGGATCTTGCCCGTCGCGTCGACCACCTTGGCGTCGGCGGGAACCGGCAGGCCATGGCCAACGCCGCGGATCACGCCGTCCTCTACCCAGACATCTGCCTGCTTGAGAGGCCCGGTTTCGGCGGCGACCTGCGCGCCCTTGATGATCAGATTGGCCATGTTAGCTGCGGTTAGTCCCTGTCTCCGTTGTGGGGTTTGAGTCCGTAGAGGACGGCCATGCGGATGGCGATGCCATTTTCGACCTGCTGGTTGATGAGGCTGCGCTGATAGTCCATGACCTCGTCGCAGAGTTCGACGCCGCGGTTCACCGGGCCGGGATGCATGAGGTAGATCCCCTGGTCGGCGATCTGGCGGAAGCGCTCGCTGGTGACCCCATAGACCTTGTGGTACTCGCGCAGGCTGGGGAAGAACTGGGCCTCCTGTCGCTCCATCTGGACACGCAGCAGGTAGATCGCGTCGGGTCTCCAGCCCATCGCCTCATTGTAGTCGGTGAAGCGGCGGATGTTTTCGGGGCCCACCTTGGGAACCAAGGGCCCTGGGCCAAGATAGGCTACCTCGACGCCGAGTTTTTTGAGGATCTGGCTCGTCGAGCGCGCGACCCGGCTGTGGAGGATGTCGCCGACGATGAGGACCCGTCGGCCTGCTAGATCCGGATAGACCTCGCGCAGGGTGAAGGCGTCCAAGAGCGCCTGGGTCGGGTGAGCGTGGGAGCCGTCGCCGGCGTTGACGACGCTCGCGCGGGTGTGACGGGCGATAACGCCAGGGAGGCCGGCCATTTTGTGGCGCACGATGATGAAGTCGGTGCGCATCGCTTGGAGGGTGTCGATGGTTTCGCGCACCGACTCGCCCTTGACGACCGAGGAGTGTTCGACGGTGAAGTTGGTTACGTCCGCGGAGAGCCGCTTGGCGGCTACTTCAAATGACGAGTGGGTGCGGGTGCTCGGCTCATAGAAGAGCATCAGCACCGACTTGCCCTTGAGCGCGGGGACCTTTTTGACCGAGCGGGTGAAGAGCTCTTTGAACGGAGCAGCCTGGTCCAATAGATGGTCAATCTCCTCCCGGGAGAGCGAGACGATATCAAGAAGGTCTTTACGCGGCATCGGCTTGCGACAGGTAGTAACGGATTCCAAAGACGAGGACAAGCACCGCGAGAATGAACATTAGGGCCGCGTGATGGCGCGAGCGGGGCTTCCTAACAGCGATGAAAAGGGCAACCGCCAGACCGCCCAGACCGCCGCCGAGGCAGAGCAGATAGCCCAGAAACAGGAGGAACCCGTGGGCCATCTGGCTCTTGATGGCGCCAATCGGCGGGCGTGCCGCCATGGCATGTGCGAGGCGCAAGCGCTTAAGCTCGTCGGCCTGGCGCTTTCTATCAGGAAGTTCGGTCATGCCTCGGGCCGATGCTGGAGGGTGACCGAGTCGGCCCCATCGGTCTCGCGAAGGTGGACGATGACAAAGTCCGAGCGGGTCGTTTCCAAGGTGACGCCGACGTAGTCGGGGGCGATCGGCAGCTCGCGGTGGCCGCGGTCGATGAGCACGGCGAGCTCGATTTTGGCCGGTCGTCCGTAGTCCATGATGGCATCCAGAGCCGCGCGGATGGTCCGGCCAGTGAACAGGACATCATCGACAATGACCAGGTGGGCGCCATCCACGGCAAAGGGAATATCGCTGCTCTGCAGTTTCGGGTTCTCGTGGAGGTGAGCAAAGTCGTCGCGGTAGAGCGAGATATCTAACACCCCAAGCGCGCGCTCGGCGCCGGCGGCCTTGAGCTTGGCGGCGACCCGGCGCGCGACGTCATCGCCGCGGCTGCGGATGCCGATGAGGTAGAACTCCTTGTCGGCCAGGCGCGCGAGGATCGACGCGGCAAGCGCATCGACGGCCTGTTCAATTCCCATTTCGTCCAACATTGCGGCCATGGCTGATAGACTACGCCTTGAAATGCAGGGTGCCAATGTCATCCCTGCGCTGGCAACCCTCGAAATGAACTTTGGCCACTTCGGCATAGGCGAGCTGCACGGCACTGCGGCGGTCGGGGCCACCGGCGACGATGGCAAGCACGCGCCCGCCATGGGTTTCCCATTGGCCATCGGCATTGCGGCGGGTGCCGGCATGATAGATCCGAGCGTCCGCGATTGCGTCGAGGCCGTGGATGACATCACCGCTGCGGGAGGTCTCCGGATAACCGGCGGAGGCCAGAATCAGGCAGACACTCCAACCGTCGCTGAAATCCAGCAGGTCAGGCCGCAGCGAGCCGCGCGCCCCTTCCAGGCAGAAGCTGGCGAGGTCGCCGGTGACCAGTGGCATGACCGCCTGACACTCAGGATCCCCAAAGCGGCAGTTGTATTCGATGATCTTTGGTCCGTCAGCCGTGAGCATCAGCCCGAAATAAATGAACCCGCGGTAGGGCAGGCCATCGGCGATGAGGCCATCAACCGTGGGTTTGACGATCTGCTGCTCGATCTGGGCCAAGAGCGCCTCGTCTATCAGCTGGCGGCTGGCCACCGCGCCCATGCCCCCAGTGTTAGCCCCTTGGTCGCCATTGCCGATGCGCTTGTAGTCGCGCGCCGGGGTGAAGATGAGGTACTGGTCGTCGACGACGGCGGCAAAAACGGAAACTTCCGGGCCAACAAGGCATTCCTCGACCAGAACGCGGCCGGGTCCGAAGCGGCGGTCGACCATGACCTCGCGCAGGAACTCCTCGGCGGCGGGCGCATCGGCGCAGACCGCGACCCCCTTGCCCGCGGCCAAACCATCAAACTTGAGGACAGTTGGGTAACGCCCGGCGATGGCGGCGCGTGCCTCCTCGATGGTATCGCAGCCGACAGCAGCGCCGGTGGGAATCGCGTGGCGCTGCATGAAGCGCTTGGCGAACTCCTTGCTGGCCTCCAGCTGGGCGGACTGGAAATGCGGGCCCCAACAGGGAATGCCCTCGCGCTCGCAGAGGTTCGCCAGCCCCTCGCCGGTCACCAGATAGCTTTCCTCGCCGGCCACGCAAAGGTCGACGTTTTGGGCCACCATCCAAGCGATGAGCTCCTCAAGTCCGCCGACTTGCACCGGCGTGGCCAGTTCGGCGATCGCATCGCTGGCGGGGAAACAGAACAAGTCGGTGGCCACCGGCGACTCCGCCAAAGCACGAATCAAGGCGTGCTCGCGCCCCCCTTTGCCAACCACAAGAATCTTCATGGCCGGGGTTTTGCTCGATCCTGCGGTTAGACTCAATCCTTTTGAGGTTGGAAGCCGCTCGGGATGGCGGACGGATCAGGCGCTGACGAGGTTGAAATCCTCTTCAGTAAGGCAGCACGGGTCCGCGGCGACGAAGTGTCCCGGGGAGATTTCGCGCAATGAGAGGTCCATGCCGATGGATTCCTGATAGCGCGGGTGGCCCATGCGGTGGCCAAAGGCGCTGCCCGCAGGCGGGTTGATCGGCGAGGGGACATCCCCTTCCAACAGGACCCGGGCGTGGCGCCTGGCCGGATCCGGCTCCGGAATGGCAGCCAACAGGGCCTTGGTGTAGGCGTGGCGCGGGTTCTGATAGATAGCGTCGGCACCGGCAAGCTCGACGATCTTGCCGAGGTACATGACGGCCACCCGGTCGCTGACATGCTTGACCACCGCGAGATCGTGGGCGATGAACAGATAGGAAAGCCCCATGTCCTGCTGCAGGTCCAACAAAAGGTTGATGACCTGGGACTGCACCGAGACGTCCAGCGCGGAGACCGGTTCGTCGCAAATGATGAGCTTCGGCTTGAGGGCGATGGCGCGGGCGATGCCGATGCGCTGGCGCTGGCCGCCGGAGAACTCGAAGGCAAAGCGCTCACCGGCGGAGGAGCCTAGCCCAACTTTTTCCAACGCCTCGTCGACCCACATCCGGCGCTCCTTGGAGGTGCCGAGCTTGTGGACAACAAAGGGTTCCTCAATGATGGCGCGCACGCTGTGGCGGGCATTGAGGGATTCGGCGGGATCCTGGAAGACCATTTGCATCTCCCGGCGCATACCGCGCAACTGACTGCCGCGCAGGGGGGCGATGTCGAAGCCGCGGAACAGCACGCTGCCTGAGGTTGGCTTCTCCAGGCGCACAATCCCCTTCCCCAGGGTCGACTTGCCGCAGCCCGATTCGCCAACCAGGCCGAGGGTTTCGCCATGGCCGATGTCGAGCGAGACGCCGTCGACGGCATGGACGACGCCCGTCTGGCGCAGGAACACGCCGCTGCGGACCGGAAAGTGGACCTTCAGGTCACGGACGCTCAACAGAGGCTCGGCGGAATCATTCTTCATAACAAAGCGGGCAGGCTTCCACCCAGTGACCGGGAGCAACCTCTAAAAACGGCGGCCGGTTTTTGCCCGTCGAAGGCGTTCGGCCCATGCGCTGGCAAAACCGGCACCCGCTAACAACCTCATCCAAGCCTGCCACTCGGCCGGGGATGGTCGCCAGGCGCGACTTGCGCGGCGCGTCCAGGCGCGGGATCGAGGCTAACAATCCACGGGTATAGGCGTGACGTGGCTGGGCAAAAAGCTCGCGCACCGGGGCGCGCTCGACAACGCGGCCGGCGTACATGACGACGACCTCGTCGCAGCTTTCGGCGATGACCCCCAGATCATGGGTGATGAGAATAATCCCCATGCCCATCTCAGCCTGCAGGCGCTTCATGAGGTCGAGAATCTGGGCCTGAACGGTGACATCCAGAGCCGTCGTCGGCTCGTCGGCGATGAGCAGGTCGGGCCGACAGGCAAGGGCCATGGCGATGACCACGCGCTGGCGCATGCCCCCTGATAGTTGGTGCGGATAGTCGCTGATGCGCTCCTCGGGCGAGGGGATCCGCACTAAGCGCAGCATCTCGATGGATGCCTCCCACGCCTCGCGCTTGGACATCTTGCGGTGCAGGCGAAACGTCTCACTGAGCTGGCGGCCGATCCGGTGCACCGGGTTGAGGGCCGTCATCGGCTCCTGGAACACCACCCCGATTTTCGCCCCGCGGATCTGGCGCATCGCGGAATCGCCCAGGCCTAACAAGTTTTGCCCTTGGAAAAGCACCTCGCCGCCGAGGATCTTGCCGGCGGGCTGCGGCAGGAGCTGGATGATGGACATGGCCGTGACGCTCTTGCCGCAGCCCGATTCGCCGACAATGCCCAGGGTCTTGCCCTTCTCGACGCTGAAGGAAACTCCGTCGACGGCGCGCAGCAGGCCCTTCTCGGTCTCAAACGAGGTGACGAGGCCGTCGACTTCTAACAGCGGTGGCTCACTCATTGGCGTCAGTAGTTGGTGCGCCCTCGCGGTAGTCGTCATGGATGGCCATGACCTCTGGGAAAGTCTCGCCCTTGCGCATGGCGGCGCGGGTTTGTTTTTCGATGGCGGGATCGATCCAGTGGACGTGGACCTCAAAAGGATCGGAAATGATAGGCGGGCAGAAGCGGGTCGTCTCACTTTCGGGCCAGCGGACCCAGCGCCACGAGCCGACGCGGACAAAATCCATGGAGAAGCCGGGGACAAAGATCGCCTCGTCATCCATGATTTTCTGCACCTTCCACGAGGCGTCCTTGACCTCGGCGGTGTCGCGGGCGCTGCGCACGCGCTCAACGAGAACGTCCATCTCCGGGTTGGAGTAGGAGAAGATATTGTTCGTCTGGGGCTTCAGGTTGCCGCGCTCGTCGCGCGCGTTGCTGGAGTGGAGGAACTGGTGGTAATCCGGGAATGGCGGTCCAACGCCCCAGGCGGTGAAGGTCATCTCATGCTGCTTTTGCATGACCTTGCGGTAGCTAACAGTGCTCTCGAGGTTGTCGAGGCGCAGCTCGAAGCCAGCCTTGCGCGACTCCTCCTGGAGGATGGCCATGATGCGGTCAAAGATCGGCTGGGCGTTGTAGGTCACGGAGATGGAGAGCCGGGTGCCGTCCGGGCGGCGCAGGATGCCGTCAGTCCCCTGCTCGGTGAAGCCGGCGAGGGCAAAGTAGTCGCGGGCCTGCTGCACCGAGAAGGGCCGCGCGGTGATGCGCGGATCGGTGAACTCGCCATAGCCGGCAGAGAACTGGCTGAGGCGCGCGTAGTCGCCGCGGTGAACCAGCTCGATGACGCGGCGGAAATTCATCGCATGGGAGATGCCGAGGCGCACGTTGCGGTCGGCTAACAGTCCCTTGGCCACATTCAGATAGAGTCCGTAAGGGATCCGCGGGTAGCGGGTGTAAAACATGTGGCGCTCGATGTAGCCGTCAAAGACCGGCGGGATCTCGCTCTTCTCATGCCAGTTTTCCGGGCGGGTGAGGATGGTGGCGTCGATCTCTCCGGCGCGGAAGAGCTCAAAGCCTTTGGCCTCATCGCGCACGACGCGCGAGACGATCTTGTTCACGTTGAACCGGTAGCGGTAGAACTTTTTGTCCCGCGCCCACCAGTTTTCAACGCGCGTCTGGGTGATTGAGACCCCCTTGACGATATCCTCATCGCGCACCAGGTAGGCGCCGGTGGTGGGTGGGAAGCGCCACTGGTAACGTTCGGCAAAGTCCGGACCGTACTCCTTGTAGAAATGCGGCGGCGCGGGCGAAACACTGGCGAAATAAGGCGTCAGCGGCTTGGCCTCCGGCAGGCTCACGGCAAGGTAGTGGTCGCCTAACACGGTAAACTTGGCGAACTGGTCACGGATGAATTCCTTCTCGAACGGGGCGCTAACAAAGTCGGAGACCCGGGTGTAAATATACATGAGGAAGTCCTCCGCCTTGACGGGCACCCCGTCGCTGTAGGTGGCGTCCGGGTCGATTTCGAAGAAAACCGTGCGGCCGTCCGGGCTAACAGCCCAGCGCTTTGCCAGGCCCGGGATGACCTTGCCGGTGGCGGGGTGCAGTCCGACCATCGACAGGTTGATTTCGTCGTAAAACTGGCTGCGGTATCCGTGGTTGGAGTTGGGACCGAACGGACGCATCGTCGGCGGGAAAGTGGTCATCGGGATGGTGCGGAAGACGCCGCCCTTGAGGGCGCGCGGATCGCCAATTTCGGGCTCCTGCATACCGTCCTCCCAAGTTAGATCAGCCGGGATGGTTGCCGGGTCGGCATAGTCCAAAAAGGCGCCCAAGCCCTCGCGAAAGGCCCACTTCTCATCCTCGCGCACCAGTGCCGCATGCTCGGAGTCAAGGGCGGCGCGCGCCTCCGGCGCAGCGTTGGCAAGCTTGCCCTCCAGCTCGGCAAGGTGGGCCGTGGTGGCCGCGTGCTGGGTGGCGATCCACTGGCGGACGTGCTCGTTGTAGAGCGGGATAAACTCCTTGAGCGCGCCGCTGTGGTCAACGCTGGCCGCCCCCGGGCCACGCCCGCAACCGGTTAGAGCCAGCATGCTAGCAACGAGACAAAAAATCCATGGGACTGGCCTGCGCATCAACGGTAGTAGGTGAATTTTTTCGGGTCGAAGGCCTCACGCACCGCCTCGCCCACAAAGGTGATGAGCACCAGCACCGAGACTAACACCAGAAAGGTCGAGGTCACCAGCCACGGCGCTGATAGGTTGGAGAGGCCGTCGTTGAGCAGGCGCCCCCAGGTGGCGTCGCGCGGCGGCAGGCCGAAGCCGAGGTAATCAAGCGCGGTGAGGGAGGAAATGAGTCCCTCCACGCTGAAGGGCAGGATCGTGACGACGATCGCCATGGTGTTAGGCAGGATGTGGCGGAAGATGATCCGCGGGGTGGACGCGCCGATGACGCGGGCCGAGGCGATGTACTCGCGGGACTTCTCCTTGAGCGCGGCGGTGCGCATCAGGTAGGTCATGCCCATCCAGCCGAAGGCCACCAAAATCCCCAAAATGACCGGCAGGCCCTTGTAGA
>JBILQA010000263.1:0-4443 GCA_044373535.1 Akkermansiaceae bacterium
TGTTCGGGCGTTCAGAATGGGGGAATTTGACCACAAAGTCGGAATGGGGGTCCGTGTGGCCGGGTGGTGCGCGGCGAGCCAAATGGACATGATTCTGGGCATGTGCTAGCTTCTGCGGCATGAAAACGGTCACCTATACCGAGGCCCGGAACCAATTGGCCGGACTGATGGAAGCTGCCGCGCGCGACCGCGAGCCAATCACCATCACGCGCAATGGGGCGGGCAAGGTGGTGATGCTCGCGTCGGAGGAATTTGCGGCAATGGAGGAAACGCTTCATTTGCTGTCCACTCCGGCCAACGCGGACCCCATCCGCGAGGGACTCGACGACCACGCCGCGGGCAAGCTCCACCCGGGTGAATTGTGCGACTGATGTGGCTGCCGGGTGGTTGGTCCGATTACCTTTGGTGGCAGGAGACGGATCGCAAGGGCCTAGCGCGGGTCTTCTAATCCAACGAGGTCATTCTGCTGCGGAAATTTACCCGCGGTTGACACAGTGGGTGGAGGCTTTCTGCTAGGGTGGCGGGGTTGGAATTTGGTTTTCCGGCTACAACAGCTCAATGATTTGCAAGGAGATGAACATCATAAGGACGATTGGGTTTGGCGCGGTGGTGTTGATCGGTGTCGGGATTGCGGCGGAGGGCGGCGAGGTGATCCCAACGAAGGAGCGCTTTTCCAAGGAGTTGTCCGAATTCATGCGCGGCAGGCTGAAGTTTGTGGCGCAGGGGAAATCGATCCACATGGAGGCGCGGCCGGATGGCAGCCTGCCGCTGGAGTTTGGCGCGGGAAAGCTTGAGGCCTCCGACGGGACCTTGGAGGTGGGTGACAGTTTTGCCTGGCCCGGGTGTGGATTTGACCGGACGAGCTACGAGGTCAAGGAGGTCGGCGAGGGATTTGTGGTGATCCGCTACAACCGGGGGAATGCGCAGCGGGATGGCTATGAGGACTCTGGCGAATTCAAGATCAACTTCGGGGATGGCGCACCCCCCGCTGGAGCCGGCCAAGCGGATCTCCCGCAGATGCTGGTGACAAGGATCGGGCAGTTGGAGTTCAACAGGCCAAGCGAGATCCAGAAGTGGCCAGAGGACCAGGCCGGGTTGTTTCAAGGGCTGCGCAAGCAACTCGCCAGCAACGTGGAAAGCGAGAAGGACTTCAGGGATGCCATTGCCACCATCCCGAAGGAGCTGCTCGAGGGGCGCAAGATAAGCGCCACGCTGGAGGCCAACGGCTGGTATTACGTCTCGGTGGATCTCGCTGTCGCCGAGATCAATTGGCACAGTGTGATCGCCGTCAAGAAGGGGAGCCGCGAGATCCTCTTCAGCTTCACGTGGTAGTCATTCATTGGGCTTGCCCCAGATTTCCACGAGGTCGTGATGGACGTCCTGGGCGACTTGTTGGTCGTAGCGGGTCAGGAAGGGCGCGTTGGGAGAGAGGGCCATTAGGGTGTCATGGGCCACCCAGTATTTTTCCTCGGCATGGAGGGCGAGGGCGAGGATGGCCATCGTCAGAGCGGCGGTGGCGTAGACGGGGGCCAGGGTGCGGGCGAGGACGAGCCGGCGGAGGACTTGGCGGGGGCGGCTGGCGGCGGCGGCCACGGCGGTGACGACCAGGGTGATGGCAAGAAGGCCGATCAGAATTACCGCGCCGATGCTGAACCAGTTCGTAGCGACATAGTAGACCAAGCCCGCGCTGGAAAGTTCAGTCGACCACTTCAGTTGGTCGTTGATGTCTGAATACGGGTAAAGGCTGAACCTGCCGACTCCAAGGAGCGGAATGGCAACGAGGGTCGCCAGGACCGCGATCCAGAGGATGCGGCTGCGGGTGGCCATGCCGATGGCTCCGGCGCGCCGGGTGAGTCGCCACCGGGCGATCAAGAGCGGCAGCGCGATGAGCAGAAGCACCAGACCAAGCGACTGGTTGGCAATGGCGTAAGCGGTCTCATTAATCGGCTGCAGGGCGCCGCTACCGAGCGGGGTGAGCCGGGAAATGAGGAAATAGAAGCCGAGCGGAATGATCACGCCGCCGCCAAGGATCCAGGCAAAATCGAGGGGCCGCAACAGCAGGGCAATGCGCGGGGCAAGCCGACGGCTAAGCGGCCCGCCGCGCAAGCGGAAGAGGGCGGCGCACAAGGTGAGCGGGAAAAGCACCAGCCAGCCGCCGAGGGCAAGCGCGCGGGCCAGTTGGGCATGCTCGGCGGCCAGGCCGGGATGGAGCCCCTCGGCGCGGACTTGCGGAGTGCGTGGCGACAACCGGCCAGAGCTGAGCATCACGGTGGCATAGGAGCTGCGCGACAAAGGATCCACGTTCTCAGGGTTATACCTGCGGTTCGCAGCCTCCAGGCGGTCCTTGATCCCCTGCAGCCGGGCTGATTCGCGGGTAAGTCCAAGTTTCTCCGAGGAGGCGATGAACCCGTCCAGCGGGCCTTCCATCAGCGCGCGGAATGGCGGGCTGGCGTAGGGATCCTTTTCGTTGTTCTTGAGGATCTTTTCGCAAACCGCCTGCCAGGCGGCGACGAGGATCTCCATGCGCGGGGCGTCGCCGCTTTCTGCCAGCGACGCGGCGTTGAGCTTGAGCGCATTGATGAGCGCATCCAGGCCATTGTCGGAATAATTGTGCAGACAGGTGAGAGGCAGCATCCAGTCGAGGGTCTCGCGCGGGGCGGGGAACAAGGCGATGCGCTGGCGCAGGAGCTCGCCTTTGTAGCTGTTGAAGTCAGATTGGGCGGCCGCTTGGTGGAAAAGCGAGATAGCCTCCTCAAGCTCTGCCGGATTGGTCCGCCGGTCGGCTTGTTTGGCGCTGTCGTTTGCGCCTAGCAGGGTGAAATAGCTGTTCTGCGGATCGAGTTGGCGGGCGACCGGGAGAAGGTCGGCTGGCAGTTGGTGGCTTTCGGCCTGAAGAATCGTGAGGAATTCGGAAAAATAGGCCGGGTTGTCCCGGTCAGTATCCCAGACAACCTTGGCGCACTCCGACAGGGTGTTCTTGGACGAATCCCCAAACATCATCAGCTCCTGCCGCGGCGTTAGGCTGCCGCGGAAGTCCTCGTAGAGCGGGTCGGTACCGGTCCAGATGAGTTCGCCGGCCTCCAGCGACTGCGATCTAATTAGCGTGCTGACAAACTTCCGCGATCCGGCCCAAGCGAGCCCCGAGACGATGGCTAACAGCAGGTAGAGGACAATCCGCCACTTTTTCCCGGGATCGGCGATGCCGCCAAGGTCCTCAAGGCGTTGGGCGGCAGCACCAAGGTCATCGCCAGAGGCATCGCCCGCCTGCTCGATCGCCTCGGCCAGCTGCTGGCGCGCGGCCAGCTGGAGTTCGGCATTGTCCGCCAGCGGGGCCACGGCGGCGGTCAGGAAGCGGTCGGTGGCGGACATGGGCGCAGGTGGCAAACTCCGCACCGGTTCTGATGGAGTAGTCGGCTCACCACAAGCGCAAGCTGCCGGCGCACCGGTGCCGGGCTGCCCGCCTGCGCGGTTGTCATGCGCGACTAAAGTCGCAGCTCCTTGTCATGCGGCCTACGGTTTAGAGCGGCGACGCGCGCGCCCACTCTTCGACCTCGGGGTCCAGAGCGGCGTTTTCCAGCGTTTCGCGCGCCCAGTCTTCGTTGCGGGCAAGGACGCTGAGCATCCGCCAGGCCATCACCTGGGCGGCGGGAAGTTCCGCCCAGATGGTCTCCGCCAGGCTGCGCCAGTGTTGGCCCGCCAGCGTCTTGGGTTTCTCGATCGCCTCCCGGCACGCCGGGGAAATAAACAAACAGCGGTCAATGTCCGGATCCGCTCCCGACGGCGGAACCTCGTAAATATAAAGCGGCACGCCGGACTCGCCGGTCAGCTCGCACTTCGACTTCGCCCGCCGCGCGAGCTCCTTACCAAGATGGCTGAGCCCGGAAAGGCGTTGCTGGTGCTGGTCGAATCCCTTGGCCATGGCCGCAAACATGCCCGCCGCCGCCTCTGGGTCGAGCAATTTTCACCCTCACCTTGCGTGCCGAAACCCCGTGACCGACACGCGACTGAAGTCGCGGCTCCTTGCGACCAGCAGGCGCGTTTCATCGTGCCGACCAAGGAGTTGCGACTTCAGTCGCGTTTCATCGCGCCCGACACGCGACTAAAGTCGCGGCTCCTTGGTGCGACCAGCGCGCTTCAACGCGCCCGACACGCCGAAACCTTCAATGTTGAGCGTTGAGGACCCTACATGTGGGCGATGATCGCGTCGCCGAACTCGGAGCACTTGACCTCGGTGGCGTCGTCCATGAGGCGGGCGAAGTCGTAGGTGACGGTCTTGGCGCTGATGGCGCCATTCATGCCCTTGATGATGAGGTCGGCGGCTTCGTTCCAGCCGAGGTGGCGGAACATCATTTCACCCGAGAGGATGACCGAGCCGGGGTTGACCTTGTCCAGGCCGGCGTATTTTGGCGCGGTGCCGTGGGTGGCTTCAAAGATCGCGTGGCC
>JBILQA010000264.1:0-4436 GCA_044373535.1 Akkermansiaceae bacterium
GTTCGGCCGCCCCCAAATACAAAAGGATGAGCATAGGATGTTGATGTTCTTGAACATGGGCTATCTTGTCGAATTCCGGCTCCGTGGAAATGTTTGGGAACTGGTCTGTATCAAGCGGGTACAAACATGACAGGGAACTCGTTGTTGCTGGGTGCTGCGGCCGCTTTTCCTCAGACCGCCGATGCCCGTGCGCTAACAGATGAGTTTCGGCTTTCGGGTTTTGTTTTTGCCTGCTTGGCTTAGTGCTCACCGTGAATTTGCCAGCCGTTCCCCCGCCCTCCCCGCCGCGAGCATGGGCGGAGATTGACCTGGCGGCGCTGCGGCACAACTTGGAGATCGCCCGCAAGCATAGCGCCGGGCCGGTGATGGCGGTGGTCAAGGCTGACGCTTATGGCCACGGGCTTATCGAAGTTGGCCGGGCCCTTGACGGCGCGCAGGTTGCTTTTTTCGGAGTCGCCAATGTGGGTGAGGCCCGGCGGCTGGCGGATCAAGCGGGAGTCACATCACGGGTGTATATTCTGGGTCCTACCCTCGCGGTTGAGCGGGCTGAGATTGTCGCCCGCGGGTGGACGCCCTGTATCTCGACGCTCGTTGAGGCGGGGGAATTTGATCGCCTCGCGCGGGAGCATGGGGTGCGCCTCAAAGTGCACCTCGCGGTCGATACGGGAATGGGCCGCGGCGGCTTTGTCGCCAGCCAGGTTGAGGCGGCGATGGTTCAGCTCGAAGGGCTCCAAAACCTTGAAATCGAGGGGATTGGTTCGCATCTCCCGAGCGCCGAGGACGACCCGGAGTTCACCCAGCGGCAATTTGCCGATTACACCGCGATGGTGGTCAAGTTGGGCGGCGCTGATCGGTTCAGGTGGCGGCACTTATCCAATAGCGCGGGGCTGCTTGGCTACCCCCAAGGGGTCTGCAACCTCTGCCGGCCGGGGCTGATGTTGTATGGAATTGCCCCGCTGGCAAAATATCAGGCGGAACTGCGGACCGTGATGGCCCTGCGCTCGCGGATCTCCTTGATCCGCACGCTGCCCGCTGGGCACGGCGTGTCCTACGGGCGCAGCGTGGTTTTGGGTCGCGATACCCAAGTGGCCACCGTCGGGATCGGCTACGGTGACGGCTATCCGCGCCACCTTTCAGGGTCGGGAGCGGCGGTGATGATCCGCGGGCAGCGGTGCCCGCTGCTTGGCCGGGTGACCATGGATCAGATCATGATCGATGTTTCCGACTGTCCCGGAGCCACGGAAGGCGACGAGGTTGAGCTGTTTGGGCCGGGGATTTCGGCAGCCGAGGTGGCTGCCTGGGCGGGCACCATCGCGTGGGAAATTTTCACCGGGATCACCTCGCGGGTCGCCCGGGTCTACGTTTAGGGTTCTTTGGCTGTGCGCTCCTTGGTTGAGGCGAGAAGCCGCGGGTCGCGGTGATAGATGTCCGGGTGGAAACGCACCGGTCGCGGATCGGCGGGGTCCCAGTTTGGGAAGGCGGTGAAATAGACAATGTACACATTGAGCGGCTGTTCGATGACCACCTTCTGCATCTCCGTGGTTTTCAGGGCCATCTCAACCCGCGCGCGATCCCACCCCTGACTGCCGAGAACGAACTCGGCCAACGCCGCAGGGTTCTCAACGCGAATGCAGCCATGGGAGAATCCTCGTTCCGCCTCAGCGAACAACTGGCCCTCGGGGGTGTCGTGGAGGTAGATCGAAAAGTCGTTGGGAAAGAGAAACTTCACCCGGCCAAGGGCGTTTTTGGGTCCCGGCTTTTGGCGGATGAACATCTTGGCGGCCGCAACCTGCGACAAAGTCTCGGCATTGACCGGCTGAGCCTTGGTGGCCTGATAATCGGCGACGATCTCGTAGTTGTTGCGCTCCAGGTAGCTGCGGTCTTTGCGCAGTTTCGGGAGGATCTCCTTTTGGGCAATCGTGGGCGGGACGTTCCAATAAGGGCCAAACTCGATGCGCTCCATGACGTCGTGGAAAATCGGCGTCTGGCGCTCCTTCACCGCGGCACCCACGATGGCTCTCAGCACCACCGCGGGCTTCTCAACATCCGCAAAGGCAAGGACTTGGGCTGATGGGATATTGACCATCACAAACCGCTCACCGAGGTCATCGGGCAGCAGGCGTGCGCGGTGCAGGTTGATGCGCAGGAGGGCAAGCTCAGCGTCGGGGGAGCGGTTGAGCTCGGTCAGGGTGTTGGGGCCGATGATCCCGTCAGCGGTGCGCCCATGATCTTCCTGAAAACGCCTAACCGCCAAGGACATCCCGAGGGTGTAGGTTGATCCGGCGGGCACCGGCGTCACGGGCAGATAGCCTTCCTCGCTGAGGCGCTTGGCCAGAATGGGCGCATCCTTGTAAGGATCCCCGGGCTTGAGGGCGCTTCCTTGCTTGATCCCGGGGATGGGGATGAACTCGGCGCGGAGCGCCTCAAGGTGGCTTCTGGTGTTGGCAAAGTTCTTCTGCAGGAGCGCATAAACCGGGTTTTTTGGAACAAAAGCCTGAAGGACTTCGACGACGTCCGCCGGGGCGGTGGCCGCGTAGGCTGGCAAGTCCCCCCGCGCGCTTGCCACCGCATTCTCTGCCGTACCCTGAGGACTCCCTTGATCCCACTTTGGCCACAGAGCGTCAAAGCCCGCCGGGCCGTCACCGAGCAATTGCCGCGCATAAAGCACGACAATCGAGGTGTGGAGGTCCGGGGATTCCTGTGGAACCTTCTCCAACCAAGCAAGTTCAGCGGGCAGGAACCCGTGGCTGAAGAGGAGCTCGGCGGCAGCTTTGAGCCCCGCGGGAGTGGCGACTTGGGCGCTGAGTTCTGCCGGCCAGACCGGCCCCGCGGCCCCTGCGTAGAGTGCTTGGAGATCGCTCATCAGGCGTTTTTGGCGTCCCTCGGAGAGCTTGAGCGGCGCCACCATGGGTGCGGCTGAAGTGGCAAGCTCCTTGCTCACAGCGGGCTCCTTGGCCGCAGGCGGCTCGGCGCCGAGCAGTTGGAAGCCGCCCACGGCGCCGATCCATGCGCTCGCGGCGAGAAAAAGCCGCCCTAGCGCACGCGGTGGGAGTTTCATCTTTGACGATAGTTCAATCCTATCAGACAGCAAAGCGGCTCTGAGGAATGGCGAAAATTCCGAGTGCTTTTTTTCCTCGGGTGGCTATGTCGGGGGCGCGCCATGCCTGAAACCACCACCATGCTGCCTGACGCGGGCGGCCACTTTGGAAAATTCGGCGGCATGTTTGTGCCGGAAACGCTAATGGCTCCGCTGCGCGAGCTTGCCGAGGAGTATGCCAGGGCCAAACTGGATCCGGTTTTCCAAGCCGAGCTGGACCATCTTCTAGGCGATTATTGCGGTCGTCCGACGCCCTTATACCTCGCTGAGCGCTGGACGGAAAAACTTGGCGGCGCCAAAATCTACCTCAAGCGCGAGGACCTGCTCCACACCGGAGCCCATAAGATCAACAACGCCATCGGGCAGATCCTTCTGGCCAAACGGCTTGGCAAGACCCGGGTGATCGCCGAAACCGGCGCCGGCCAGCACGGGGTGGCCACCGCCACCGTTTGTGCGCGCTTCGGCATCGAGTGCGTCGTCTACATGGGCGCGGTCGACATGGAGCGCCAGGCTCTCAACGTGGCGCGCATGCGGCTGCTCGGCGCCGAGGTCCGCGGGGTCACCGCAGGGCAGGCGACTCTCAAAGAAGCCGTCAATGAGGCAATGCGCGACTGGGTGGCGAGTGTCGACAACACCCACTACATCCTCGGGTCGGCTCTTGGGGCGCATCCATTTCCAATGTTGGTCAGAGACTTCCACCGGATCATCGGAGTCGAGTCGCGGGCCCAGATTCTTGAGAAGGAGGGTCGCTTGCCGGATGTGCTGGTTGCCTGCGTCGGCGGCGGGTCCAACGCGATCGGTTTGTTCCATCCGTTTCTCGCTGACAAGGATGTGCGGATGGTCGGGGTGGAAGCCGGGGGGCACGGGATCATGCCGCAACAACACGCGGCGCGCTTCCAAGGCGGCAAACTCGGCGTTCTACAGGGAACCAAAACCTGGTTGCTCGCCGACGACGACGGCCAGATCCAGCTGACCCACTCGGTGAGCGCTGGCCTTGACTATGCCGCCGTTGGGCCAGAACACGCCTACCTTCAGGATATTGGCAGGGTCGAGTACACCTTTGCGACGGATGACGATGCGCTCAAGGCGTTCCGTGAACTGGCCACGACCGAAGGGATCCTTCCCGCATTGGAAAGCTCCCACGCCATGGCTTACGTCAGCAAGCTGGCGCCGACGCTGCCTCAGGATGCGATCATCATCGCCAATCTTTCGGGCCGCGGTGACAAGGATGTCGAGCAGGCGGCCAAGTATTTGCTGGCGTAGTTGCCCCCCGGGCCTGAGGCCGGTTCATCGTGGCGGGAACCACGCCGTGGTGCGCTTGCAGAAGGCCACGAGCCCA
>JBILQA010000265.1:0-4421 GCA_044373535.1 Akkermansiaceae bacterium
CCATAGGCTCGGAGGCAAAGAGCACCAGCTTGGTGCCGGCCGGCACCTGGGTGTGGGCGGCGCTCTCGGCCGGGGTGAGCGGCTTTTGCAAGGCCATCATTGGAATTTCCGGGTGGGTCCGGCCTTCGATCTTGGGCTCCTCGATGACCAACTTGGGCAGCTTGAGGGTGGCAAAGGCGGCGGCGCGCTTGTCGCCAACGCTCCAGAGAATCCCGCGGCGGATGAGTTCCTGGAACTCCGGCTTGGCCCAGACCGCTTGGTCGTGGCCACTGGCGGTGAAGAACACGCGGCCCTTGCCCGCGGTGCGCGTCCATGTCCACGGCTCGCCGCCACCGTCGGCCACTTGCAGGACCTTCGCGTCGGCGCTCAACCCGGTCGGGCGGTGGAATTTCTCGCGGGCGTCGAGTTGCGGCAGCTCGCGGGTGATCGGATGCTCGGCATTGGTGGATTTTGCGGACGCCTCGGCGTCCTCCTGTTGGGCGGGACGGTCACCTAACAGGCCGGCCCATTCCTTGGACGTTTGGAAATTTGCCCCCGCGCTGTGGATGGCCACCAGCCCGCCGCCCGCGTTGACCCAGGGGAGGATCGCCGCGGGAACCAGGTCCCCCTCGTGGCTGGCGTAAACAATCAAAGCGTCATAGCGGTCCAGGCGGTCCCGCGTCACCTGCCCGAGGTCTTCGACGTAGGTCAGGTTGAAGCCCTTCACGCCAAGCGCCTGCTTGAGCTCGCGGTAGCGCTCCAGCGGCTTGTGCCCGCCGTCGTCCCCTAAAAACAACACCTCGAGGCGCTCAGCTTGGGCGGCGGCGAACGACGCGCTCAGCAGCACGCCCACAACGGCAGGGAAAATTCTCTTCAACATCATGATTGGCAGCAGTGAATAACGCGGGCGCGGCCACGGCGAGGCAAAAGCCCCCGGCGCAACCCGTGCCACTACGGCCATCCTCCCACGATCTTTCAGGACCGGCCCTCCACCATGGCGGCTACACGGGACAAAATTTCACCTAACTAATGGTAGTGCTAGGCGGCGGGCGGGCTTGTGGTGTATCCATTCGCGGATGCGCCTCCCCCGCCAGCCGCGGCGGGGATGACAAGCCCCCGGATCCCATGTCTCCACCGCACGCTCCCCAAACCAGCACCCAAAATCATGACTCAGGCGTGGCCAAATCCACCATGCTCGAGAAGACCCTGCGCAAGTATGACGGCTTTCAGGCGCGGCGAGGCCCCGTGCGCGCATTTGCGCTGGACCCGGCAGCGGGCACGTTCCACGCCGCATCGCGTGAGGCGTACTTCCAGCGCATTGTCCATTGCAAGATCCTCGTCGCTCTGGACCAAGGTTCCCCCTGCCTTGATCCCATCGCCGAGACCCGCAAGCAGTCCGGGGGAGTGCGCCGCGTACTCTGGCTCTATCTGTTCAATTGCCTGCCGCAGACCCCGGAGAATGCGGCCGTTTTGGCCTCCCTCCATGGACTCAACAACTCCACGAAATTCATCCAAGGCTGCGAGGCATTCATCCTTGCCCAAATCGCCGCCGGCGCAATCAGCGATGCCGCGTTCGCCGAGCGCGTTCTGGATGATTGTCACTTCCGCGCCTTCGCCCATTCTTGGCTCGCGCGCAAAGCCAACAAATCCCGCGCCCGTTGATCCGCTTGCGCGCGCCTACTTCGCCGGCTTCTTTGGCACCGCACGCTTCGCTTGGCTTGGGCTCTCTCCAGCCGGGCGCATGAGCTCCCAAACTTCCAAGCCATGGGCGGTTGCAAGGCGTTCAAGCGTGGAGAGCCTGAGGTCGCGTTTGCGCCCCGCCTCGACGGCTTGGTAATACTTGTAGGACATGCCGGCCTGCTCGGCAAACTGCTCCTGCGTCAGCCCGCGCGCCACACGCAACTCGCGCAGTTTTGCAAGCAGCCGCTCGACAGTCTTCCTATTCACGCAAGGATAGTATCGCCCAGTATGGGCAATTTACACTTCGCTATTGGTAGTCTTGCGGCGCGCTCTGAGACATCGGTCATCTCGTTGGTGGTGAGGAGTCGGTGGATTCCCATAGGTCGCCGAGGATGTCTTCCACATAAAGCCTGCGCACCATGACCATGAGCACCGCGGTCAGCGGCGTAGCCAGGATGATGCCCAGAACGCCAAACAGGCTGCCCAGCGCCAACTGCCCGGCAATGGTCAGAACCGGCGGCAGCTCAACGGTCTTCTGAAACACCAGCGGCATGACCACATCGCTCTCAAGGGTCTGGATGATCATGAAGATGATGAAGATATAGATTGCGAGCTCGGGGCTCCGGCTGATGGCAACAAGCATGATGGGAACCACCGCAATCAGGGGTCCAAGGTAGGGGATGAAATTCAGCGCCCCGGTGAGCAGCGCGAGCAGCATCGCCATGGGTAGACCAAAGGCCCAGAGGAGCAGCCAGATGGTTAGGAAAATGAAGACCATGCCGACAAGCTGGCCAAGCAGCCAGCCGCGCAGGGTGGTGCCGATCTGGGCAAGGATCTCGCGGCCGCGCGGCCGGCAGTCCAGCGGGACGAGCCGCAGCAATCCGGAGAGATACAATCCAGGATCGTAGGCAAAAAACACGCCCATGAAGAGGAAGATCAACAAGCCGCTTATCGCTCCAAGGGTAGTGGAAAAAATGCCGGCCGCCTGGCTCCAGAGATTGCTCACCATGGTCAGGTCGACGCGGCGCTGAAGCGCCTCGGCCTGCGCCGCGACCTGCTCGCCCGCCGGAATCCCCTGCGCCTGACCGAGGAGCCTATCGGACGCTTCAAGCAAATTTCCCCGCAGCTCGGCGGCCTGGCCGGCGAGCTGCGCGGCGCAGACCCAAACGAGAATCCCCAGCGCCACGGCCAGCAGCACAAGCGTCAGCGTGAGGGCCACCCGCTCGGGCAGGCGCGTCAGGCGCACCAGCAAGGCGCTGCAGCTACGCAGGATCACCGCCAACAAAACGCCCGCGAAAATCAACAACAAGGCCTGCGCCGTCTTCCACAAAATCACGCACACCAACACGAAAAGCGCCGTGACGACCAAGCCCACCGTCAAACGGTGGAAAAATTTCCCCCGCACCCCTGCCGACCGCTCGCCGTGCATCCTGACAATCTACCACACCCAAGCACCCTTGCATCCCGGGCCACGCCTCTCCCGTAGCGAACTTCGCCTCTCTCGTAGCGAACTTCGTGAGAAGTTCGGCGGCGCGAACAAATCGATCCTGAGCTTGCGGATCGCTTTGTAGCTGAAGTTTTCGATGGGATTCGCAAGGCGCTCGAACTGCCCCAACTCTTCCGGATCATTGAGCAGATGCATGCGGTGCACATTGTTTACGTATCGCATCAGACGCGGCATCCAGACTGGTGGAAGGAAAGGCTCGTTTAGCCGCCGTTCGCGGCTCAGCACCTCGCCCGCTTG
This sequence comes from Akkermansiaceae bacterium, assembly GCA_044373535.1. Classification (GTDB taxonomy): domain Bacteria; phylum Verrucomicrobiota; class Verrucomicrobiia; order Verrucomicrobiales; family Akkermansiaceae; genus JBILQA01. The sequence continues at coordinate 3,404 of JBILQA010000265.1, forward strand.
GCCGCCTTGAGCATCCCGCAGCCGGCGGCCACGTCGATGCCGCGGCGCTGGCGAAACGTGCATGGAAAGCCGGCATCCAGCAGGACTTGCTGGAACGCGCTGCCGCCCTGGTCGTCCGTGGCGCTGCCGCTGAACCCGCCGGTCGGATTGAGCGGGATCAGGTTGATGTGCGCGTCCATGCCAGCCAATAGCTGCGCCAGGCGGCCCGCGGTTTCCGCCGAGTCGTTCTTCCCCGCAATCAGCGTCCACTCGAAAAATATCCGCTTCCCGGTCACCGCACCGTAGCTGCGGCATGCGTCGATGAGCTCCGCGAGCGACCACTTCTTGCTCGCCGGCACCAGCGCCGCGCGCTCCTCCTCGGTGGACCCGTGCAGGCTAACTGCCAGGCGGTACGGCTGGCCCTCCGCGGCTAACCGATGGATCGCCGGCACCACCCCGACGGTGCTGATGGAAATCCGCGACGGGCCGATGCCGATGCCCGCGCGGGTGGAAATGGCGTCCAGCGCGCTGATGACCGAATCGTAGTTGTGGAGCGGCTCGCCCATGCCCATGAGGACGAGGTTGCGCAGCTTGCGGTCGGGCAGCTCGGCGTGCAGCGCGCGGCGCACGTGGAGGACCTGGGCGACAATTTCCCCCGGGCGCAGGTGGCGGACAAAGCCCATCTGGCCCGTGGCGCAGAACACGCAGCCCATCGCGCAGCCCGCCTGGGTGCTCACGCACGCCGTGTGGCGCCCGGCGTAGCCCATCAGCACCGTCTCGATCGTCTGGCCGTCGCCGAGCCGCAGAAGAAACTTGCGGGTCAGCCCGTCGCTGCTGCGGATCTCCTCAACCTGCTCGGGCGCATCGAGGAAAAACGTCTTCCCGTCACCAACGTGCGCGTCAACCCAGCGGCGCAGCGGCGGCAAAAAATCCTCGCGCCCTGCCAGATCAAGCTCCCCCTGGCGGTGCAGCGCGCTCCACAGGCTGCGCGCATGCGGCCGCGCCAAGCCCGCGCCCACCAGCTCCGCCTCCATGGCGG
>JBILQA010000266.1:0-4406 GCA_044373535.1 Akkermansiaceae bacterium
GCCACTTCCGCCGCTTTGGCCGTGCGCTGCAGGGCAACGACCAATGAGAGCACCACGATACAGAAAAAGGTCATCGCAATGATCACCTCCAAAAGCAGGAAGCCACCCCGCCCACTGCGCTTCTGATGACCAGGGATCCTCATCGCGCCTCCATTTCCTCCTCACGCACCGTCGCGCTGAGCGGGTGGTATTCTTGTTGGATCCAGCCGTCCGGATACTCAAACTTCACCGTGATCGGCTCGCACAAACCGTTAGGGTCGAAGCGCCAGACCTCCCGCGCCCCGCGGTTCAGCGGGTTCCAACGGTTCGTCCCCCAGCGCATCACCTCAAAGGTAAACTCCTCGTCTAGCAGCACCGCGTCGCGCATCGGCTTGCGCTTCGCGCCACCTTCGGCGCGCTCCACGTCGAGCTTCGCCAGCTCCGCCTCGTCGAGGTTGTCCTCCACCCACGGGTGCAGGAAAAACCCCTTCTCGGTGAGGGCCACCACGTAGGATGTCTGCTGGACGACCGCGAGGGTGCGTGCCCGCCGGGCCAGGTCCTCAAGCTTGCCGGAAACCTCCACCAAGCGCCGCTCGCTGGAGCGGCCATTCATGACTGCTATGCTGCCGCCGACGATCAGCGCGGCGAGGCTCAGCACAATGACGATCTCCAGCAACGTAAAGCCCCGCCGCCGGGGCGATTGGCCTCCGCCCCCACGTGCCTCCCGGGGGCGTTTGGTTTTCATGCGGAAAATCAATCTGGATCCTGACTGCTGATGTCGTCCTCGGTTCCGACCTGCAGGTCAGGGCCCTTGGTGTAGACCTCATAGGTGCTCGGATCCTTCGAGCCAGGATAGCGGTAAAGGTACTCCTCGTTCCATGGGTCGGTGGGCACCTTGCGCATCAGCTGCGACCACTTCTTGGGCTGCGGCGCCGCCGACGGACGCTCCACCAGGGCCTTGAGCCCCTGCTGCGTCGTCGGGTAGCTGCCATTGTTCATCTTGTAGACAGTCAGAACGTTGTCGAAGCTCTTGATGTCCGTCGTGACCCGCTGCAGCTCACCCCCGGTGAGAATCTTCTTCATAAAGGTGATCGCTCCGCCAATGATCAGGGCGATGATGGCCATCACGATGACCATCTCCAACAGCGTGTACCCCCGCCGGAGAAGGGCGGCTGGGCGCTGACGGCGGGCGAACTGGCGGGATGGGTTGATTTGCATGGGTCGAAAATTCGAGCGGTCGGGAATTCGTTGCGCTGGGCACGGATCTACGGAATTAAAACGCCACACAAAAGAAAAGTTGTCGGGATTTTTCCGCCAATCTCGCCGAAACTCCCCCAGGACCTCCCCGCGGCGGAGAAATCCTTGCCAGCGGCGCGCTTTTGCCCCACTCCGGGGCTACCCCCTAACAGATCCAAAACCATGCAAAACGTCCTCATTATTGGCGCCGGCGGAGTCGGCAGCGTCGTTGCCCACAAGTGCGCGCAGGCGTGCGCCACGTTTACGACCATCACCCTGGCATCGCGCACGGTGAGCAAGTGCGAGGCGATCGCGGCGAGCGTGCTGGCGCGCACCGGGGTGAGGATCGGCACGGCCGGGGTGGACGCGGACAACGCGGTGGAGACCGCAGCACTGATCAAGGCGGTGGGCGCGGAGTTGGTCATCAACGTGGCCCTGCCCTACCAGGACCTCGCCATCATGGACGCCTGTTTGAAGACCGGCGCCCACTATATTGATACGGCCAACTACGAGCCGCCAAACGAAGCGAAGTTTGAGTACAAGTGGCAGTGGGCCTATCAGGACCGGTTTAAGGAGGCAGGGCTCTGCGCGCTGCTGGGGTCCGGGTTTGACCCCGGGGTGACCAACGTGTTCACCGCCTGGGCGCTCAAGCACCATTTTGACGAAATCCACTATCTGGACATCATCGATGTGAATGGCGGCGACCACGGGCGCGCCTTTGCCACGAATTTTAACCCGGAGATCAACATCCGCGAGGTCACCGCGCCGTCGCGCCACTGGGAGGGTAAGGGCTTTGTCGAAACCCCGCCGATGTCCCTGCACCGTGCCTTTGAGTGCCCGCAGGGCGTCGGGCGCTTCAACATCTATCGGATGTACCATGAGGAGCTCGAGTCGCTCACCCACCACATCCCGACGCTGCGCCAGGCGCAGTTCTGGATGAGCTTCTCGGCAAACTACTTGAAGCACCTTGAGGTGCTCCAGAACGTCGGCATGACGCGCATCGATCCGGTCATCTACGAGGGCCGTGAAATCATCCCGTTGCAGTTCCTCAAGGCGGTGCTCCCCGACCCGGGCGACCTTGGCAAGACCACCAAGGGGAAAACCTGCATCGGCAACATCATCCGCGGACGCAAGGACAACCGCGACAAGGCAATCTACATCTACAACATCTGCGACCACGAGGAGTGCTACGCCGAGGTCGGCTCGCAGGGAATCTCCTACACCACCGGCGTGCCCGCCATGATCGGCGCCAAGCTTGTCGCCGAGGGACTCTGGCTCAAGCCCGGCGTCTGGAACATGGAGCAAAACGATCCGGACCCCTTCATGGCCGCACTCACCGAGTTCGGCCTGCCGTGGACCTGCGTCGAGCTCACTCCGGAGCAGGCCGCCGCGTTTGATGTCGCCTAACAGCCGCCGGGCGCCATTTCACGAAGGTTGAAAATAAACCGGCGCCGGGGCTGCCGCGGTGTATGTTAGCCCATGACAACCAAACATGTGTTATTCGCGGCGGGCGCCTGCCTGCTAGCCCTGTCGCCCCTGATGGCGGCACCCGGCGGCAACGGGGGCAAGGGCGGCCCGGACAAGGCGGAAAAGGGCAAGGGCGGTGGCGACAAGGGCCACTCCGACAAGGGCGGCCCGGACCAAGTTGAGAAGGCGGGCGGCAAGCCTGAACAGACGGGCAAGGCGGATCACGGCGGCAGCCAGGCGGGCCACGCGGGCAAGGACTTCGCCAAGCACGCCAGGGGATCGTTCCGGGATGAGGACTACCCGCTGTTGCGTGGATTTTTCGAGCCGTTCCGGGATGAGCCTGGCCACCTGCCTCCGGGGATCGCCAAGCGCCTGCGCGACGGCAAGGGCCTGCCGGAAGGCTGGCGTGACCAGTTTGTCCCTGGTGGCCTGCTGGGCGACCGCTATTGGGACGCGATGGTTCCACTGCCCGACGACATGCGCCGGCGCCTCTCGCGCGGCGATGATTCGCGCTACTACCTCATAGACGGCCAGCTTGTGCGGATCCACCCGACCGAACGCCGGGTGATGGGCCTGATCTCGCTGGTTGACCTACTGATCCCCTGAGAGCTGCAAAAACCCGCTGGCAGGTCCCGCGCCGATCCGGCCCGGGGCCTTTTTTTGGGCCCGGCCGGGCCGTTGAAAATCCCCAAATGCTAATTTTTACCAAACCGGGAGTTGCCCAAAGGGGGAGTCTGCGCTAGCTGACTCGCCCACGCGAGAGATCTCTCCACCCATTAAAGACCATGAAGGACCTAACCAAATACCGCAACATCGGCATTTTTGCTCACGTTGATGCGGGCAAAACGACCACCAGCGAGCGCATTCTCAAGCTCACCGGGAAGATTCACAAGCTCGGTGAGGTCCATGACGGTGAATCGACCATGGACTTCATGGAGCAGGAGGCCGAGCGCGGCATCACCATCCAGTCGGCCGCCACGTCGTGCTTCTGGAAGGGCTACCAGTTCAACATCATCGACACCCCCGGACACGTCGACTTCACCATTGAGGTGTATCGCTCCCTGAAGGTGCTCGACGGCGGCGTCGGCGTCTTCTGCGGCTCCGGCGGCGTTGAACCCCAGTCGGAAACCAACTGGCGCTACGCCAACGACTCGAAAGTTTCCCGCATCATCTACGTCAACAAGCTCGACCGCATCGGCGCGGACTACTACCGGGTTGTCGACCAGGTTAAGACCGTGCTTGGCGCCAAGGCTCTTGTCATGGTTCTGCCAATCGGCACGGAAGGCGAGTTCGTCGGCGTCATCGACCTGCTTGAGCGCAAGTCCTACATTTGGGACGAGTCGGGCCTGCCAGAAGGCTACAAGATCGGCGACGTTCCTGCCGACATGGTCGACAAGGTCGAAAAATACCGCGCCGACCTCATCGAGACCGCCGTCGAGCAAGACGACGACGTCATGGAAAAGTACCTCGACGGGGTCGAGCCTGACATCGCCACCCTGAAGCGCTGCATCCGCAAGGGCTGCATCAACTTGAGCTTCTTCCCAACCTATTGCGGATCGAGCTTCAAGAACAAGGGCCTGCAGCCGCTGCTCGACGCTGTCGTCGACTTCCTGCCATGCCCGCTGGACGTGGCGCCGCAGGAAGAAGTTGACCTTGAAGGCAACCCGACGGGCGAAGTGGCCCACGTCACGGCCGACGCGCCGCTGCGCGCGCTGGCATTCAAG
>JBILQA010000267.1:0-4405 GCA_044373535.1 Akkermansiaceae bacterium
AAGGCCAATAGCATAAACAATCCGCGGTGCTCCCAGTGGAACGCGTGCCGCCGCTCCAACGGCAAGCCTGCCGCCATGCGCCGCCGCGCGTCCCGCAGGCGGTCCGCGACGTAAATCACCCACACCGCCCCGGCCAGCGCCGCCGCCGCCTGCCATGGCAGATAATCGACGCGCCACGTCGCGGCTAACATATAGAGCCAGGCCACCGCGACAAGAGGCGCATCCAAGCTTAGCAGGTTTGGCAGTAGCCAAAGTGGGGTTCGGCGGTTTTCCCTCATCGAAGCGCACGAACCATCCTCAAGGCCCCGGCGCTTGGCAAGCTCCGCAAGTCCGCTCGGCAACTCCCCCGCGGCCCCAAAGTTAGTTTCTTGCACCCTGCAGTCCCTCAATGGTTCGCGCGACCTCAGCGGCCAGCCCGGGCTGCCCCCCGGTTGTCAGGGCCGCTTGCAGCCCGCGGAGGCAGGCAAGGTTGTTAGGCTGGGCCTTCAGCCCCTCCTGAAACGCGGCGACCGAGCGGTCAAGCTCGCCCGCGACGCGTCCGATGCGGCCTGCGTGGAAGTCTCCAAGGCGCAGCGCCATCGGATAGGTTGCCATCGGCGGCATCAGAAGCGTGGCGCGAGACTCCTTGTCGATGGCTGAGCGATACCAGTTGAGGGCCGACCCACGACCAGACTCAGGCCCCGCGATGGCTAACAGGCCGCGCAGCTCCGCGGCGTGCACGGCCATCGCCTTGACAGCGCGGATCCAGTAGGAGCGGGCATTCTGGGCTGCCGCGAGCTCGCCGGCTCCGGCAAGGCGCAGATTGGTTTGGTCGAGCGCCTCGGCCAGCAGGCCCGCGCGCTCAAGGTTGGCCGCCTCGATGGCAACGCGGCCCTCGAGGTAAATCGAGAGTGCCTGATAGAAAATGATAGCCACGGGCGGGTCTTTGAGTGCCTTGACCTCCGCCACGGGCGGCATGGCGGCAAGGGCCAAACTGGCGGCACCCGGCTTGGGTCCCTTGCCTGGGCGGCCGAGGAGGATGCGCGCAGGCAGCGTCTCAGCTTCCCAGTGGAGGATGGTTGCGCCGGTTGAGAAGCTGCGCTTGGGATCAATCTTGATGGCTGCGAGGTCGTGCGCGACCGCCAGCGCCTCCTCGGTCGAGCCCGCCGCCTCGAGCGCCACGGCCAGATAGAGACGCGCTTTCAACAAGTTCGGGCAGTCATAGATGCCCACGCCGCTGGATTTGAGGGCTGCGCCAAACCCATCGATGGCGCGTCGAAACGCCTGCGCCGCCAGCGCGGGGTTGCCGCAGCGGAACTCGTAGTGGCCCAGCAGGTGTTGGTAAGGCGGGAAGTCCGCCTGCAGGGCGGCGAGCTTGCGGGCCAGCGGCAGCGAATCAGTAAGGTCGGCGGCCTCGGCGTGGATGCTCAGGAAGGAGTAGAGCACGGTGGTGTCTTCGGGCCTGCGCTCCAAGAGCGTGAGAAGGCGCTTCTCAGACCGCAGTTGGTCGGGAGTGGCCATGCCGAACTCATCGAAGCCGCCGCGGCCAAGGATGGCGGAGAGCAGGTGGGCTTGGATTTCGTTGGGGAATTTCGCGGCCAGCTTGTGGAAGAACTCCGCGGCAGCGGCCGGCCCTTGGGTGTAGACTGAATTCAGGCAGAAAACGTAGCCGCGCTCCAGTTCGGTACCCACCCCCGCCTCGGCTAAAGCAAGCATCCGCTGGTGGGCGGCGGCCTGCTGCGGCCCGTATTCCTGATCCTGCTCGGAGATGGCCAGGGTAATGCCCCAGTAGGCCATTAGACAATCCGGGTCGGCACTCAGGGCGGCGCAAAAATGCCGGTAGGCCTCGAAGTCCCAGCCGCCATGAATCAGGTTGAGACCCGCGACGACATGTTTTTGGGCTTCCTCGGAGGACGTCGACACCGCCATCGGCGCGCTGGCTGGCACCAGGCCAAGATCCGGAGCGGTGAGTTTGGAAATAATCCCAGTGATCGCAGCCGCCGCCGGCGAGTTCTCCGCCGCGCCCGCCATGCCCGCCATGCCCAGTCCCGCTAGCATCCATCCTATCACCCGTCGCATGGCCCTACGATGCTGCCGCCGCCCCCCGGGGCCAAGTAAAATGACCCACCCGCGGCGACCCGGGATTTCGGATAGATTTTTGCCGCCGCATCCCTAACATCCGCGGCCATGAAGCTTGGAGTCATCGGATGCGGAAAGATGGGCGGGGCGCTTTTGCGCGGGGCGATCGGTGCCAATGCCGTCAACCCGGGGGACGTCTGGCTCTACGACGTGGCGGCCGGCGCCCGCGATGAGTTGGCCAAAGCCAGCGGTGGCACCGCCGTGGCCAGCGTCGCCGAGATGGCCCGCCATGCCGATACGATCCTCCTCTGCACCAAACCGTTGGACATCCCCGCCGCGCTCGCGGAACTTGCCGCCGCGCCCGGATCGCCGGAATTGCTGGTCATCTCGATCGCCGCGGGGCTCACCTTGGCGACCCTCGAGGGCGCCAGCCCTGAGCGGCTGCGCATCATCCGCGCCATGCCCAACACCCCTGCTCTGGTCCACGCCGGCGCGGCCGCTTGGTCCCCCGGCACCCGGGTGCGCGCGCAGGACGCCACGGCGGCCGACCGGCTGCTAGGTTCTGTTGGAAAAGTCGTACAGGTCCCCGAGCGGCTCATGGACGCGGTCACCGGGCTATCGGGCAGCGGCCCGGCCTACGGCTATCTGATGATCGAGGCCCTTGCCGACGGCGGGGTGCGCCAGGGCCTGCCGCGTGCGGCGGCCGTCGAGTTGGCGGCCCAGACGCTGCTTGGGGCGGCCAAGATGGTGCTCGAAACCGGCGAGCACCCCGCGGTGCTCAAGGACATGGTGACGTCCCCGGGGGGCACGACCCTTGCGGGGCTTGCCGTGCTCGAGCGCCACGGGCTGCGCTCGGCGCTTATCGAGGCGGTTGCGGCGGCCAGCGCGCGGGCCGCCGAACTGGGAGCCGGCCCTGCAGGGCGCTAATTGTCTTTGCGCGGCTGGATGGTTTGCGTATTTAAGCGCTGCCATGCGTCGCCTTGTTCTTGCTCTTCCCTTGCTAACAGCTCCATTGCTGTCCGTTTCCTGTTCCTCGGACGCGGACCTTCCGCCGATTGTTGGAACCGACTCGGCCATCGTCACCAGTGCACCGGTAGCCAAGGCGACCCGCTTGTTTGAGAAGGCCCAGAGCCAGCAGGCGGCCGGCAAGCTTGGCGCCGCAGCCAAGTCGTTTGGCCGCGTGGCCGATGACTATCCACTTTCCGATGTTGCCCCGCAGGCACGCTACAACGAAGCCCAGCTTCGCGACGAGCTTGGCGACCCGCTCAAGGCGTTCGAGGCCTATCAGTCGTTCATCGTCCGCTACCGCGGCAGCCGGCTTTACGCCGCGGCCATCGCGCGCCAGGAGCAGGTCGCCCAGGCCGCCGCCGCCGGTGAAATCAAAAACAGCTTCCTTGGCCTGCGCTCGAAGGTCTCGTCCGAGAAGGTTGTCTCGATGCTTGAAAATGTTCGCAACAACGCCCCGCAAGCCGCCAGCGCGTCGCGCTCGCAGTTTGCCATTGGCGAGCTCCATCAGAGCCGCGGTGAGGCCGGCGACTCGATCAAGGCGTATCAGAAGCTCGTTACTGACTACCCGTCGAGCCGCGAGGCACCCGAAGGACAGTACCGGATTGGCGCCATCCTGACCGCCGAGGCCGAGGGCGGCAACCAGGACCGCGCCAACCTCAACCGCGCCCGCGAGGCCTACCTCGACTACATTGCCCGCTACCCCAACCACGCCAACGTCGGCAAGGCGCGCGCCGCGGTCGCCGCCATCGGCAGTCAGTCGGTCCAGAGCAGCTACGACACCGCGGAATTCTACCGCAAGAGCGGCAAGACCGACTCGGCGATCCTCTATTACAAGGATGTGCAGCGCCACCAATCGAGCGGCGCGTTGCGTGACCAGGCCACCGCCCGCCTGCGCGAACTCGGTGCCCAGTAACCTCCGGACCCCTTTCCACATGTTAGCACTCCGCCCTCTCCTGCTGCTTGGCGCGCTCGCGCTGGGGTCGTGCGCCGGCTACCAGTTAGGCGGCAGCAAGCCGGCCCCGCTGGCCGACGTGCACACGCTTGCGGTGCCGATGTTCACCAACAAGACGCTGTTTCACCGGGCGGAGGTTTTCGCGACCAATGCCTCGGCCACTGCGCTGGTCAACGATGGCGCCTACGCGGTGGTTTCGGGCGACAAGGCCGACGCGGTGCTGGAGGGCTCAGTGGAAGGCGTGGACTTCACCCAGGTAAGCGCGGCGCGCACCGACACGCTGCGCTCGCGCGAGTTGGAGATGGTCGTGCGCCTTAAGTGGACCGTTCGTGGCGGCGGCAATGCGCCGCGGGTTCTGGCCAGTGGCACAAGCCTCGGGTCGACGCG
>JBILQA010000025.1:0-15446 GCA_044373535.1 Akkermansiaceae bacterium
AACCGAAGACCGAACAACGCCGCATCAACTTCCGCAAGGCGAACCGTCAGATGACGCGTCGCCGGCACGACATCCCGATGGGCGAAGTGAATTTCAAGAACACCGACCTGCTCAGCAAGTTCACCTCTGAAACCGGCAAGATCCTGCCACGCCGGGTCACCGGGGTTTCGGCCAAGCTACACCGCAAGTTGACCCGTTCGATTCGCTGTGCGCGCGCGGTGAACCTGATGAAGTAAGCGCCCGGCTTGCTTTAGCTCAACGATTTTCCCCAGGAGCTTGTCCGTCCCACGGACAGGCTCTTTTTCTTTCCCGACCCCGAAGCCCTCCGGCATACCGCCCACGCCCATGGCCATCCAGGAACTCAAAGACACCCAGAACGAACCCGACCAGCGCAACATTGCCATCAACCGCGTCGGCGTCAAAAGCCTGCGCTTCCCGGTGGAAGTCAGCGACAAGGACGGACGCGTCCAGGGCACCGTCGCGACGGCCGCCTTGGCCGTCGACCTGCCCCATCACTACAAGGGCACCCACATGAGCCGCTTTGTCGAGGTGCTCAACTCGCACGGCAAGGTCTTGGATGTGCGCTCGATGGCCGCTTTGCCCGCCGAATTGTTGGCCCGGCTGGATGCCCGCCGCGCCCATGTCGAGTTTCAGTTCGCCTTCTTCATGAGCAAGGCCGCCCCGGTCACCGGCCAGCACGGCCTGCTCGATTACGAGGTCCGCTTCGAGGTCGAGGCCGAAAAGGACGGCGCGGTGGACTTTGTCCTCACCGTGATGGTGCCCGTCGCCACCCTCTGCCCTTGCTCTAAGGCTATCAGCAGCTACGGCGCCCACAACCAGCGCGGCACCGTCACCTATTCCGTGCGTTCCAAGGAGCCGATCTGGATCGAGGACCTCATCCGCCTCGTCGAGCGCTCCGCGAGCTGTGAACTCTACAGCCTGCTCAAGCGGCCCGACGAAAAGGCCGTCACCGAGCGCGCCTACGACAACCCGGTCTTTGTCGAGGACCTCGTGCGCAATATCGCCGCCCGCTCGGAAGCTCAGGAAAACATCACCTGGTACCGCATCGAGGCGGAAAACTACGAGTCAATCCACAACCACAACGCCTACGCCGTCATCGAGAAGCCGCGGTAGGAGCGCCTGTTAGGAAGCTCCGCTACGCCGCCCAACCAAACGACAGGTCCAGCCGCGAGGCGCCGGACTCGCGCCTGGCAGCCTCGCGCATCACCTGCTGGCAGTAGTCGTCGAGCGAATCGGCGCGCGCGAGACCCAGGCAGTCGCTGCGCCGCTGCTCGCTCTCGCGGATGATAATCCACAGGCGAATGTGCTGCTCGAGCATCTCCAGCAAGGGCCGCAACTCCTCACCGCGCCACGCCGGAACCCGCGCCCGCAGCGCGAAGTACATCCGCACGCACACTCCGGGCTTGCGCCCCTCAAGCCATGCCGCCCTCAAGTCCAGCAGGTTGTCAGCCGCCGCTGGGAAGGCTGCAAACAAGGGCTTGAGGCACACATCAAGCTCCGCCGCGCGGCACGCGGGAGCGGACGGCTCAGGGGACAGCTCAAGCGACAGCTCAGGTGGCAGCTCAGGTGGCAGCTCAGGTGGCAGCTCAGGTGGCAGCTCAGGTGGCAGCTCAGGTGGCAGCTCAGGTGGCAGTTGACCGGGCGGCAGTGGATTCACGCCACGCACCCTATTGCGATAACGTCGCAACAGCAAGTTGCATCGCCCAACAAAAACCTCAGGTGCAACCCGCTGGTGCCCAGAAACTGGGGCGGTTTTCTCTCAATCAACCGGGCGGGGGAAGAACTCGCCGCACCATTCCTCGGCGGTGGTTTCCGGGAAGACGGTGGTGAAGTGGGTCTCGTCGTCGACGCTGAAGGCCACGGTCTGAGGCGAGTAGCGGTGGCATTCGCCGGTGGCGGACTCCTTGAGTTCCCAGTAGCGGCATTTGCCACAGGCTTCAACTTTGGATGCTGTTTTGGTTTCCATGGGGGGGTGAGGTTTAGACTCTTTGCAACCTCCCACCGGGCGGGCGCGGATTCAACAGGATTTTCCCTCCCGCGCACCGCCGGGTGGTTGCCAAGCGCGCGGCCGCGGACTAAACATTCCCGCCCATGAGCGCCCCTGCGGATTCCCTCCTTGCCAACCATCTTGATCTCATCGCCCGGGAGACCGGCATCAACGCCCGCTCGGTGGCGGCCACCGCCAAGCTGATTGGCGAGGGCGCCACCGTCCCGTTCATCTCGCGCTACCGCAAGGAGGCCACCGGCTCACTTGACGAGGTTCAGGTGGCCACCATCCGCGACCGCATGCTCCAGCTCGCCGAGCTCGCCTCGCGCCGCGGCGCCATCCTCAAGTCCCTCGAGGAGCGCAGCCTGCTCAGCGCCGAGCTTGGCGCCAAGATCGCTGGCGCGGCCACGCTAACTGCCTTGGAGGACCTCTTCGCGCCCTACCGGCCCAAGCGCCTGACGCGCGCCACCCAGGCGCGCGAGCGCGGGCTTGAGCCGCTCGCCCAATGGCTGCTTGACCAACAACAGGCCGCCGGCGCCGACCCGCTGCTAGAAGCTGCTAGCTTCGTCGACGCGCAGAAGGAGGTTGCCGACGTGGCCGCCGCGCTGGCTGGCGCGCGCGACATCATCGCCGAGCAGGTCGCCGAGGACGCCGAGCTGCGCGCGCGGGTGCGCGAGATCTATCTGAACGAGGCGGAAATCTCGTCCAAGGTCATGTACGGCAAGGAGGAGAGCGCTGAGGCGGCGAAGTTCCGCGACTACTTCGAGTGGAGCGAGCCACTCAAGAGCATCCCGTCGCACCGTCTGCTGGCCATCCGCCGCGGCGAAAAGGAGGGGATTCTTTTTATGCGCGTCAACGCGCCGTTGGAGCGCGCCACGGCCGTGGCCGCCCCGCGCTGGGTCAGCGGCAGCGGCGCGGCCGCCGAGCAGGTCCGCCTGGCCACCGAGGACGGCTGCAAGCGCTTGCTGATGCCATCCATGGAAACCGAGATGCGTCTGGCGACCAAAAAGACCGCCGACGAGACCGCCATCCGTGTCTTTGCCGACAACCTGCGCGAGCTGCTGCTGGCCTCGCCATTGGGCCAGAAGCGCGTCCTCACCCTCGACCCCGGCTTCCGCACCGGCTGCAAGACCGTCGTGTTGGACGCCCAGGGCAAGCTGCTCCACCACACCGTGGTCTATGTGATAGGCTCGCCCCAGCAATTGTTGGACTCCGCGCGCGAGGTCGTCTCGCTGGTCAGCAAGTTTGGCGTCGAGGTCATCGCCATCGGCAACGGCACCGCCAGCCGCGAGACCGAGGCTTTCATCGCCAAACTTGGTCTGCCGAAGTCCATTCCGCTGGTCATGGTCAACGAGAGCGGCGCGTCGATCTACTCCGCCTCCGACGTTGCCCGCGAGGAGTTTCCCGACCACGACGTGACTGTCCGCGGCGCCGTCAGCATCGGCCGGCGCTTGATGGACCCGCTTGCCGAGTTGGTCAAAATCGACCCGAAGTCCATCGGCGTCGGCCAGTACCAGCACGATGTCGACCAGCGGCTGCTCAAGGCCGGCCTGGACGACGTCGTTGTTAGCTGCGTCAACGCCGTGGGCGTTGAGGTCAACACCGCCAGCAAGGAACTGTTGAGTTATGTTTCTGGCCTCAACCGCACCCTGGCGGAAAACATCGTCGCCTGGCGCAACAGCAACGGCGCCTTCACCTCGCGCCGCCAACTGCGCGACGTCCCGCGGCTCGGCGACAAGGCCTTCGAACAGGCGGCCGGGTTCCTGCGCGTGCGCGATGGCGCACACGTCCTGGATGCCAGCGCCGTGCACCCCGAGCGCTACGCGCTGGTTGAGCGCATGGCCGCGGACCTTGGTTGCAAGGTCGCCGACCTGATTGCCGATGCGGCCCTGCGCGGCCAAATTGACCTGGCCCGCTACGTTGACGCCGAGGTCGGCCTGCCGACCCTGCGCGACATCCTCGAGGAGCTCGCCAAGCCCGGCCGCGACCCCCGCAAGGGATTTGAACTCTTCGAGTTTGCCGCCGGTGTTAGCAAGCCCGCCGACCTTGCCGTCGGGATGAAGCTGCCCGGCCGGGTGACCAACGTGACGGCGTTTGGAGCCTTCGTCGATGTTGGCGTCCATCAGGACGGCCTTGTCCATGTTAGCCAGCTTGCCGACCATTTCGTCAGGGACGCCGGCGAGGTCGTCAAGGTTGGCCAGGTGGTTAGCGTCACGGTCATGGAGGTTGACCTGCCGCGCCAGCGCATCGGCCTGTCAATGAAGTCCAAGCCCGACTTCGACGGCGGCCGCAAGGCTTCTGGCTCCGCCGAGGCTCACCCGCAACCCCAACACCGGCAGCGCCCACCACAGCGCGACCCACGCGGCGAGCCACGCGACAGCGGCAACGACTGGTTCAGCCAGGCGATGAACAAGGCCAAGAAATAAGCCGCCTCCCACAGAAGTTCCCTTCTAGAGCAGCAGAAAGTAGAGCGCCAGGCCGTAGCCGCCGACCCACACGCCTAACAAGGTTGGCAGGTTGAACGAGCGCGCGCCGGGCGTCTCGGACGGGTCATCCGGGCTGGGGCCGAAGAGCTTCTGGAAGTTCCAGATCACGCCGGCGCCAATGGCGCTCCAGCCGAGGATGAACAGAACGATGAAGATCTTCAGGGCAATCATGGCGCGGCGGGAGCAAACCTGCCAAGCGGGTGAAAAGCCACTGTAATCTGCCGCCCGCGGCGCTCCCTCAGGCGTCGAGATACTTCGCCAGCGATTCGCGCAGCGTGCCGCGCGCGCGGAACAACTGGCTCTTCACCGCGGAGACGCTCAGATCAAGAACCTCGGCGATCTCCTCGTAGGGCATGTTCTCGTAGCGCCGCAGCACCACAGCAAGCCGCTGGTTCTCGGGAAGCTCGCCAATCGCCTGGTCCACCGCCGCCTGCAGCTCGCTTTGCAGCAGGTTGTTGTCGGGCCTGGCGGTGCCGGTGTCCTCCAGCTCATGGTGGGAGTCCTCGGCGCGCTCGTCGGCGGAGACCTCCTTGCGCCGGCTGCGCCGCCGGCTTTCGTTGAACACCAGGTTGCGCGTGATGGTGAACAGATAGGTTGTGAATTTCGCCGTCGGCTCGTAGCGCTTCGCACTTTTCCACAGCCGCAGGAAAACCTGTTGGGCGATGTCCTGGGCGTCTGACGGATTGCCCAACATCTTGGCCACGGTTCCAACAACCGCGTTCTGGTGGCGCTCGATGAGCTGCTCGAAGGCGCCATGCTCACCCGCCGCCGCGCGCGCCATGAGCGCAACGTCGATGGCATCTTCGTCGGTAGGCTCGGAGACGGCAGCAGACATGCGGGGAAGCGGCACAAACGACGCGGGGGTGGAGTCGAGGTTCATGCTGATTGCAGAAAAACCCCGGCAGGACAAGGAAGTTGCGCTTGATGTGGCGCGTCCCTAGCGGGCCAGCGCGCTGACAATCCGCTCCACGTTGCCGCGCAGCATCGCTTCGAAACTCCCCGCCTTCACCCCGTCAGCGCTCAGCGGCTCGGCAAGCCGCACGCCGGTGTCGGCGACGACCGCCTCGAGCACTTTGGGATTGGCTTCCTGCTCGGGGAAAATCGCCCGCAGCTTGCGTGACCTGATGATCTCGATGGTCTTGGCGAGTTTCTCCGGGCTCGCTGACTGCTCCCGGTTGAGCCCTTGGAGCGCCACGGCGGTAAACCCAAAGTCCCTGCAGAAATAGCCGAACGCATCGTGCGTGGTTGCCAGATAACGCTGTCCCGCCGGCACCCGCGCCAGTTCGCGCCGCGCCCAGCGCTCCAGTTCAGTTAGCCGCTCGCGGTATTCCTCCGCGTTTGCCCGGTAACTTGCCGCCTGCTGCGGATCGGCCGCAGCAAACGCCTCGGCAACCACGCTGGCCGCCCGCCGAAACGCGTCGGGTGAGTGCCACCAGTGCGGATCGACCCCGTGCTGGTGGCTCGGATCCTCCCTCCCACCGGGGCCATGCTCGCACCCGCCGGCCAGCGTCGGCAGCGCGTCGCCAACTACCACAAGGTTCGCCTTCCCCGCCGTGGCGTCAACCAGCCCTGGAAGGTAGGACTCCAGCCCCATCCCGCAGGCCAGGTAGATCTTCGCGTCTCCGGCGCGGCGCAGGTCGCTTGGCGTCGGCTCAAACGAATGCGGGTTGCCGCTTGGACCTAGCAGGTCTACGACCTCAACGTGCTCCCGACCTAACTGTTTGGCCAGGTCGGCCAGGAGCGGGTGCAGCGCGGCGACCTTCAGCTCCGCCCGCACCGCGGTGGCCACAAGCAGCCACAGGAGGGAGGAGACGAGCGCGCGCATGGTAAAACCCTAGGCCGCGTGGGTCTTAACGCAAGTTTTTTGCGTTTCAGGCCTCCACGGTTGCCTTCTTGGCGGTCGTCTGCAGGCGCAGGTCGCGCAGTTGCTTGGGGTCGACCTCGGCGGGCGACTGGCTCATGAGGTCATTGCCCTTGTTGTTCTTGGGGAATGCCATGACCTCGCGGATGCTTTGCTCGCCGCAGATGAGCATCACCAAGCGGTCAAGGCCGATGGCCAGCCCGCCGTGCGGGGGGGCGCCAAAGCGGAAGGCGTCGAGAATGTGGCCAAACTCCTCGGCGGCCTGCTCCTCGGAGATTCCCAGGGCTTTGAAGGTCGCCGACTGCAATGGCGCCTCGTGGATCCGGATCGAGCCGCCGCCAAGCTCATGGCCGTTGAGGACCACGTCGTAGGCAAGCGCGCGCAGGTCGTTGGACAGCTCGCCGCGCATGAGCTTCTCCTCGTCCTCCTTGACCGGACGGGTGAACGGGTGGTGCACCGCGGCATAGCGGCCCTCCTCCTCGTCGTAGGCAAGCAGCGGAAACTCCGTGACCCAGAGGAAATTGAGCTCCTCGTTGCCTTCTAGCAGGTTCTGGTAGTCCGCGCACGCCAGGCGCACCCGGCCGAGGATTTCGCAGGTTTGCTGCCACGGGCCGGCGGCAAAGAGAATCAGGTCGCCCGTCTCGATGTTGAGCGTTGCGCTCATCGCGGCGATCTCCTCGGGGCTGAGGAACTTCGTGATCGGCGAGCGCCACGTGTCGAGCGTCTCGCCACGCACCTGAATGTAGGCGAGCCCTTTCGCGCCGGCCTGCACGGCCACCTGGGTGAGCGCCTCAACCTGACCCGTGGTGATGGCGGAAAAACCCTTTGCGTTGATCGCCTTAACCGTGCCACCGCTGGCCAGCGCGCCGGAGAAAACCTTGAAGCTTGAGCTGGCGAAGACCTCGGCCAAATCGGTTAGCTCCATGCTGAAACGACGGTCCGGCTTGTCCGAGCCGTAGCGGTTCATCGCGTCGCGCCACGTCATGCGCTCAAAGCTGTCGGGAATCTGCGCCCCGCGCGCCTCGAGGAAGATCCGGCCTAACAACCCCTCGACCAGCCCGAGGATGTCGTCCTGTTCGACAAACGACGCCTCGATGTCGATCTGGGTGAACTCGGGCTGGCGGTCGGCGCGCAAGTCCTCGTCGCGGAAGCACTTGGCGACTTGGAAATACTTCTCGATGCCGCCCACCATGAGCAGCTGCTTGTACTGTTGGGGTGCCTGGGGAAGGGCGTAGAACGAGCCTGGCTGGAGCCGGGATGGGACCAGGAAGTCGCGCGCGCCTTCCGGGGTCGATTTCGAGAGCACGGGGGTTTCGATCTCACAATATCCCTGCTCGTCGAGGAAGTCGCGCGCCGCCTTGGTCACCCGGTGGCGGGTACGCAGGTTGCGCGTCATGCGCGGCCGGCGGATGTCCAGGTAGCGGTACTTCATCCGCAGGTCTTCGTTGGAGAGTTCCTTGTCGAGTTGGAACGGCAGCACGTCGGCCTTGTTGACGATCACCAGCGTGGTTGCCACAATCTCAATGGCCCCGGTTTGAATCTTGTCGTTGGCCGTGCCGTCAAGCCGCGCCGCCACCCGGCCGCTGACCTGGACGACGTCCTCCTCGCGCAGCGTGTGGGAGAGCTCCGCGATCTGGGCGTTCTCCTCTGGGCGGAACACGCACTGGGTGATGCCCTCGCGGTCGCGCAGGTCGATGAAGATCACCCCGCCGTGGTCGCGCGCCGACTGCACCCAGCCGATAAGGGTGACGGTCTCGCCCACATGGGACGTGCGGAGTTCGTTGCAGTGGTGGGAGCGCATGGGAATAGAAATCAGATAGAGATTGTTGGCCGTTCAGGCAAGCAGCGGGCCGTCGGGTTGTTGGACCCGCTCGGTTAGCCAGGGGACGAGGTTTCCGGCATGGCCTGACTCCTCGCTGCGCGAGGCAAGCACCTTGAGCGTCACGGCGGGATACTCGCTGCCGATGACCAAGGCGAAGCGCGCGCCCGACTGCTCGGCGCGCTGGAACTGTTTGTTGACCTTCGCGGGTGCCAGCGGAAGGTCGCAGGAAAGTCCGGCGGCGCGCAGCAGGGTGATGTCCCGCAGCGCCTCGGCGCGCTTGCCCTCGTCGGCGAGGACCAGGAAAATGTCGCTCGCGTTCTGGCGCTGCAGCCAAGCCTCCATCTGCAGCATCGCCGCGGGAGTCTCCTCGATGAGGTTGCGGATGACGTAGTCGCCCATGGCAAAGCCGGTGGCGGCGAGGTCCACGCCGCCGAGCGTCTTGACCAAGGTGTCATAGCGTCCGCCGCCAGCGACCGCGCGCATCGCCTTGCTCGAGTCGAAGATCTCAAACACCGTGCCGGTGTAGTACGCCAGACCGCGGACAATCCCGAGATCAAGCGCGAAGAACTCGCCAAACCCGCGCGCTTGCAAGTCCGCCGCGATCGCCAGAAACGCCGGCGACGCGTTGGACGGATCGGCAATGAAGCCGCGCAAGCCCTCGGCTGTTAGCCCGAAGCCCGCCAGCTTCTCGCCAAGCACTTCGGGCTTCTCGCGCTCAAGCTTGTCGATGATCTGCAGAAACTCCGGCACCCGCTCGGCGTCGACTCCGCGGTCCGAACAGAAAGTTAGCCACGCGTCGCGATCCGAGATGCGCACCACGAAGTCGCCTGGCCCGAACCCAAGCGCGCGCATCGTGTCGATGGCCAGGGCGATGAGCTCCGCGTCGGCCGCCTCGCTTGCCTCCCCGAGGATGTCGGCGTTGAACTGGTAGAACTCGCGCCCACGGCCCTTCTGCGGCTTCTCGTAGCGGAAGCACTGGCCGATCTCAAACCACTTCAGCGGCTTGGGAAACGCCCGCTGGTGGCTCGCCGCGAGCCGCGCGAGCGACGCGGTGACCTCCGGACGCAAGGTCACGTCGCGCCCGCCCTGGTCGGTGAAGCGGAAAAGTTGTTGGCTCAGCTCGCCGCCGGACTTCTTCAGGTAGAGTCCGGTGTCCTCCAGCAGCGGCGTCTCGTACTCGCTGAACCCATAGCAGCGGGCAACCGCGCGCCAGGTCTCGAAGAGGTAATTGCGCACGGCGCACTCCCGCGGGGTGAAGTCGCGGAACCCCGGAAGGGCTTGGAAAGTCTGCTCGGCCATGCGGGCGGCGAGGATGCACCCGCGTGCCCGCATTTCAACCCCAAACGGGGTTAATGGTCGCCCCAGCCGAAGAAATCCAGTCATCCGGCGGCCGAATTGCCACCTGCCGGGCAACTTTGGCGTTTGGCTTTCGCCCGCGGCGGCTTAAGAAGGCCCCCGTGCTGGCCTCGCTGCGATTGCTCGATTTCCGCTGCTTCGAGCAGCTCGCGCTGGAGGTGCCCGCCGCCGGCGGCCTGTTTGTCGGGTCCAATGCCCAGGGGAAAACCTCGATTTTGGAGGCCGTCTGCGTACTGGTCCGTCTGCACTCGCCGCGCACCCACCGCTTCGCCAGCCTGGTGCGCTTCGGCGCGCCAAGCTTTGGCATCGCCGGCGAGGCGTGGGGCATGGAGCGGCGCATCCGCTATTCGCCCAGCGCCACCGAGCGCCGCGTCGATGGCGACGAGCGGCCCAGCAATAACCGTTACTTGGCCGACGGCGGCCTGCTCGTCTGGATGGGCAACGAGGATCTCGAACTCGTCCGCGGCCCGGGGGAAACCCGCCGGCGCTACCTCGACTTCCTCGGCGCCCAGCTTGACGCCGGCTACCGCCGCGCCCTGGGCCGCTACCAGCGCGCGCTGCGCGCGCGCAACCTCCTGCTCAAGGAGCACCGCCCCGATGCCGAGCTCGCCGCCTACACCGAGCTCCTCATCCTGCATGGCAACGAGCTAACAGACGCGCGGCGCCAGATGGTCGCCGCGCTCAACCCGCTGGTGGCCGCCGCCCAGGCCGCCGTCGGCGGTGCCGCCGAGACCGTCACCCTCAGCTATGAGCCGGGCGCCGGCTTGGATCTGCGCCAAGCCTTCGCCATGGCCCGCGACAAGGAGCGGCGCTTGCGCCAGACGCTCACAGGGCCACATCGCGACGACCTGCGCTTGGCCATCAATGGCCTTTCCGCCGCCGAGTTCGCCAGCGAGGGCCAGCAGCGCACCCTTGCCTTGGCGCTCAAGCTCGCCCAGGGCCGCCTGCTCCAACAGGCGCGCCAGCAGACACCCATCTATCTGTTGGACGACATCTTCGGCGAGCTCGACCCGGCGCGGCGCAACGCATTGATGGACTTCCTCCCCGCCGATGCGCAGAAGTGGATCACCACCACCCACCTGGACTGGCTAACCGAAACCCCCGGCCTTGGCGGGGTGGCGCGTTTCCACGTCAGCGCCGCGACCGCGCGGCGCGGAGATTAGGGGCGTCCGCAGGCCACGGGCGCTACTGAATGCCTTGTCTTGGCGCGGCGGGTTGCCTAGCGTGGCGCGGTGATGAGAATTTCCAGTTGGGTCGGGATCGCTGCGGTTGTTAGCCTGTCGTTGTCCGCTGCCATCGCCTCGCCGGAGAAGGTGGCGCTTGAGCGCAAGTCCTACCTGCAGGCCACCGAGCTCTGGACGCTCAAGGTGCGCGCGGCGCACACGCCCGAGGAGCGGCGCGCCATCTGGGATGCCAAGCCATCGGCCAACGCCCATGCCGAGCGCCTTTGGGCCCTCATCAAGGGCTCGCTGAGCGCGGAGTGGACCCTCGAGCCGGCGGCCTGGGTGGTTGGCAGCGCTCCGCAGATGCGCGAGCCCGTCGAGGCGATCCGCGCCGCCATGGAAAAACACCACCTCGGCAGCCCCAAGATCACCAGCCTAGTCTACGCCCTCACCGCCGTGCCCGATCCGCGCACCCTTGCGATGCTTGAAAAACTCAGCGCCAGCAGCCCGCACGCCTCGGTGCGCGGTACCGCCGCCCTTGGCACCGCCTTGCTCCTCAAAAGCTTGGGCGACGAGGGCGATATCATGAAGCGGCGCCTCACACTGTTGCGCCAGGCCATCATCGACAGCTCCACGGTCAACCTCGGCGGCCGCAGCGTCTCGCAGATCGCGCAGGACGAACTGTTCGTCATCGCCAACCTAACCAAAGGGCGGGTCGCCCCCGAGATTTCCGGTACCGACGTGGCCGGCAAGCCGATGAAGCTCTCCGATGCCCGCGGCAAGGTGGTGGTTCTTTTGTTCTGGGGGACCTGGAACAACGAGGCGGAGAAGACCCTCGAGCTAACAAACAGCCTGGTCGCCCGCATGGCCGGCAAGAAGTTCGAGGTCATCGGCGTCAACGCCGACGAGGCGGCCATCCTGCGCGAGATGCATGCGGCGAAGTCCGTCACCTGGCGGAACTTCTCGGACACCAGCGGCGAGATCGCCGCAACCTACCGGGTGCGCGATTGGCCGATTGCCTACGTCCTGGATGCCGAGGGGAAAATCCAGTTCATCGGCGCTCCGGGGACCTTCGTTGATCTCGCCGCCGAGGCGCTGCTTAATGGCTGAACGCATTTGGTTTTCCTAGGAGTCGAAAACCAGCCCGGATTGGCCATTGCCGCCTTTCCCATCCGGGCCGTCGGGCTGGTCTGGATTGTTGAGCGTGCGCTCCCAGATGTAGCGCCGGATGAGCACCTTGACGGCCGCAGTGAGCGGCACGGCAAGCAACGCGCCGAGAAACCCGCCTAACAGCAGGGTCCAGAACAGCATCGAGAAGATCACCGTCATCGGATGCAGGCCAACCGAGCTGCCGACGATGCGCGGCGAGGTGACCAGCGAGTTGACTTGGTTGACGACGATGAAGATGACCACCACGCCCCCAACATAGGCCCATGGGCTGGTGCCAAGCGCATGCTGGTGCTCGGCGACACTGAAGTGGAAGTACGCGAGCACGCAGGCCGGGATCAGGCAGATAATGCTGCCGACGTAGGGGATAATGCCCAGAAAGCACATGAGGATACCGATGGGCAGCCCCAGCGGCAGGCGGAAAATCGTCAGGGCGATGCCAATGAGGATGCCGTCGATGAACGCCACCAACAGTTGGCCGCGGAAGAACGACAGCAGGTAGCCATTGATCTCGCCGACTGTGCTGACGAGCTCGTCCTTGAAGCGCGAGGCGCGCAAGGGCACGTAGATGTGCCAGGAGTCCTTGATGGCTGCGCTTTCGCGCAGGAAAAAGTACAGATAGATCGGCACCATGACCACTCCGAGGATGATGCCAAGGAAGCCGATGATCATGCTTGCTCCACCCTTGAGCCATGAGAAGAGGAACTCGCGGAGTTTCTCTGCGTACTGCACCGCGTAGGCCCACAGCACGGTTTCCTGCAGGTTGTGGACTACCGGCAGCTCGGCGGGCGGGCCAGGAAGATCGCGGACCGCTTGCCCCCCCGCCTGCGGCACCGCTGGCAGCGCCGAGGACTCCGGCGCCCCAGCCGCTGGACTCAGCAGGTGGTTGATCAACGGGCGCAGCCACTGGTGGCTGGCCCCCATTCCTAACAGACTGTCGACCACCCGGTCGTCAAACGGCTTGACCTCAGGTGCCGTCGCCGGAGCCGCGGCCCGCGCCCGGGTTTGGAACTCGTCAACCTGGGCGGTCACCATCGGAATGATCAGCATCAGGGCCAGCGCCGTGGCCACCAACGCGCTGGCAAACACCGCCATCACCGCGCGCACCCGCGACATCCCGCGGCGCTGGCACCAGCTCACCAGCGGATCAAGCAGGTAGGCCATGATCCCCGCCACGGCCAGCGGCAGCAGCACCGGCTGGAGAAATCCCAACACCCGCCCGACCAACAGGATGAGCCCAACAATGAGAACGCCGATGACAAGCATCGAGAGTCCTGCAGCGGCGTTCCACACCGTGCGCTCCTGAAATCGGGTCGGGTACTTTGCCATAACAATGGCGCAATATCTAGCAGAACTGGCGCCGCCGTGCAGTCCAAAATGCCTTAATTTCAGGCCCCGCGGCGGTTCGCGGTCTCAGAGAGCGCCGAACCGGCGGTGGCGGCGCGAGAACTCGGCGACGGCCTCGTGGACGTCGGCCTTGGTGAAGTCGGGCCAGAACTTGCGCACAACGACAATCTCCGCGTAGCTGACCTGCCACAGGAGGAAGTTGGATAGGCGCATTTCCCCGGAGGTGCGGATCAGGAGGTCCGGATCGGGAATGCCAGTGGTGTAGAGGCGCGAGGCGAAGAGGTCCGCATCAATGGCGTCGGGATCGAGCTTGCCCGCGCGCGCATCGCGTGCGAGCGAGCGGGCAGCCTCGACAATTTCCTCCCGTCCGCCATAGGCGAGGGCAAGGATGAGGGTGACGCCGGTGTTGTTGGCTGTGAGGCGGATCGCCTCCTCGAGGCGGGCGCGCGTTTGGGGCGGCAGCTGGTCCAACTGGCCGATGGCCTGCAGGCGCATGTTCTGCTGCTGCATCTCCTTGGACTTCTCGCGCAGGAAGCGCTCGAGCAGGGTCATGAGCATGCTGATCTCCGCCTGTGGGCGCTTCCAGTTCTCCGACGAGAAGGCGTAGAGAGTCAGGAAACGGATGCCGAGTTCCTTGCAGGCCTCGGTGGCCTCGCGTACCGACTCGGCGCCGGCGCGGTGGCCCTCGGCGCGGGGCATGCCGCGCTCGCGCGCCCAGCGGCCGTTGCCGTCCATGATGATGGCCAGATGTTGCGGGACATCGGCCGGCTTGGTGGACTGAGGTGAGATGCTGGCGGAGGGCTCGGACACGGCTGCCATGCCAACCCGGATGGCCTCGCACTGTCAACCACCGGCCACCCCGAAACCGTGCACATTCGGGTTTGATCAATTTGCCTGCAGGGGCGAATGTGCGGCTGCCCAAGGGATCTGCGGATGAAAAAAGTCTACGAGAGTATGAGCTTTCACCAAGTCGGGTTTCGTCAGTCGATCCTGCAGCAGGCGGGGATTGACTGCTCGATTCGCAATGCAAGCGGGGCCGGGCTCGTGGGCGAGATTCCCTTCACGGAAGTCTACCCCGAGCTGTGGGTTACCGCAGATGAGGACGCCGCGCGCGCCCTCGAGATTCTCGCCGCCCAGAACGCCGCGCTCACCGCTCCGGTTGAACTTGCCGACTGGGTCTGCGGCCAATGCGGCGAGCTCGTACCGGGGAACTTCGAGACCTGTTGGAATTGTGGCGCCGAGCCACCCACCCAAGAGCCGAGCTGAACCAAGGGCTGTTAGACCATGCCGCGCAACCCGCCGAGCCGGAAGCCGGACGGGTCGGCGTCTGGCCGGATTTCAGTGCCGCCCACGAGCACGCGCTGGTGGTGTTAGCAATGGGTGTGGAATGCTGGATCGAGGAGGTTGATGGGGGGTTTGGGGCGTTTGCACCACGCGAAGACCTAGCAGCCATTGCCGCGGAGCTTGCCCTCTACGCGGCCGAACAATCCGAGCGGCGCCAGCCCGCCGAATTGCCAATGGCTTGCGGAGGGCTTGGACTCACGCTCGTTTGGCTCGCCGCGCTGCTTGCGGCATTTCTGCGCCAGCACGCCGATGCGGATTTCACCCGGCGCTTCAGCAACTCCAACTATGCGGTGTTAGAGCATGGTGAGTGGTGGCGGCCCTTCACCGCGCTGTTTTTGCACGCGGACGCAGCCCACCTGCTAGGCAACGCGCTCATGGGCGGGTTGATGTGCGTTTGGGTTGTTGACGCGCTGGGCGCGTTGCGCGGGTGGCTGTTGATCCTTGCGGCGGGGACGCTTGGCAATGCGCTGACCGGATGGCTGTATTTTCCCGAGCCGCATGACTCGATTGGCGCCTCCACGGCAACCTTCGGCGCGTTGGGGATCCTTGTGGGGCTCGGAACCTATCAGGCATGGCTGGCCCGATCCTGCCGGGAGCTGCGCCCGCTGTTGGTGCCGGTGGCCGTTGGGCTCATGGTCCTCGGATTGTGGGGGACGAGCGGTGAGCGCACCGACGTGGCCGGCCACCTGTTCGGCTGGCTTGCGGGGCTGTTGTTAGGGCTGGCGGCCGCCGTGTGGCGGGGCGATGCGCACCGCGGCGCCTAGCCGGGCATGGGGCCGGATCTAACTGGGGAGCGCATGCTTGCGGTGCCAGTCGCGGAAGACGATGGGGGAGATCTCGGAAGGCTTGATCTCCGAGCGGCCGCCCCAGAAGACGTTGGTGTAGGAGACCG
>JBILQA010000026.1:0-15352 GCA_044373535.1 Akkermansiaceae bacterium
GCACCTGGGTGCCGTTGACCTTGTCGACCGCCAAACCGGCGAAGCCGTCCATCTGACTGGTGAGCGGATCGCTCTCAACCCGGGTGAGGACGACGATGTCCTTGCGCTCGAGGAAGATCCCCTTGCTCACATAATCGCTGAAGAGCCGGCGCACATGGATGTTCTCCAGCTTGGTGGATGCATACAAGTTCGTGTCCAACGGTTGAAAAACCAGGCCGCCAGCGACGACGTAGCGCGGCTTCTTCTCATATTGGATCGCATAGAGGCGCGACGCGGGCACCGGGGCAAGCTTGACGCTCACCTCGCTGCGCTGCCCCGCGCGCACCACGCTGAGCTTGACGACATCCCCGGCGAACTTGCGCTCGATGATCTCGTGCATGTTGACGTTCTCGCCGTCAAGAGTCACCTGCCCGGCGCTGTCAACGTAGCTACCATCCACCGCCAGCAGTACATCGTTGGCTCGGATCAGGCCATCCGCTGGGCTGGTTGGCAGCACGTCGGTGATGAGCACCCCCAGACCATTGTCGGGTAGCCCGAAGGCCTTGCGCATGGCCGGGTTGAACAAGGGAAAGTCGCTGATGCCCAGGTCTGTGTAGAGGTCATACGAGCCGTCCTCGATGTCCTTGAGAAAGCGCAGGATCACTGGCGAGGGAATCATGTAGCCCGTGTTGTCAGCTGTCCGCAGCCCTTGGAAGGCCACCCCAACAACGTCGGATCCCTGCACGACCGGACCGCCGGAGTTTCCCGGGTTGATCGCCGCATCAATCTGCACCACCAAGTGCGAGTCCGCGCGCGAGTGCGAGTACGGTTGAAACTCGATGCGCGACACCACCCCGCGCGTCACCGAGAGCCGCTCGCCACCCACAGGGTAACCGATCACCCGCACCTGCGACTCTAACTGCGGGACGCCCGGGTTGATCTTCAGCAGCGGAAAGGCCGCGAAATCCGTGAAGTCCTCCACCTCAAGCAAGGCCAAGTCGCTGTCGTGGGCAACGAAGAGCACCTTGGCCGGATACTTCTTGGGCGAGCCGTACACCGTGATTAGAATCCGCCGGCCATTGCTGACCACATGCGCGTTTGTTAGAAAGCGGTTCTTCCCAATCAGGAACCCCGTGCCGATGCCGCCGCTGAAGCGCCCGGAGTTCCAGGGCGTGGCGTAGTCGGGCACCTGGGTGGCGACCTCGACGCGGACCACAGAGCGGTAGATGTCGGACGGGGCGACGGCGGCGGGAGCAGAGGAAGCCGGCGCCGCAGGGGCTGACAGCGAGGTCTGGGCGGACAGGGTGGCAGTGCCGAGGATGGCACCGAGGAGAAGCGATCTCATGGCGGGAAGGTATGGAAGCGGGGTCGCAGGTAAAGCGCATTCCTAGGCGGCAGTTGTCTAGCAATAGCAGTTGGGCCCGACTGGAAGCTGCTAGAATCGAGCTTGGCGACACTCTGGGAGGACTCCGCGGCCTCCGCGCCCGCCACAGAACGCTCGACTCCTGTGGCGCGGGAGGCAAGGGTCACGGGCGTGAACTCACAACCTCTCGGCATTTTCGACTCCGGCGTGGGCGGCCTAACGGTGGTGCGCGCGGTGCAGGACTTGTTGCCGGCGGAGTCGATCATTTACCTCGGGGACACCGCTAGGGTTCCATATGGATCGAAGAGTCCTGAGACGATCCGGCGCTTTGCCGACGAGGATGTGGCCTTCCTGGTTTCGCGCGGCGTCAAGGCGGTCGTCGTCGCATGCAACACCGCAACGGCCCACGCGCTTGAGTCCCTGCAGCAAAAGTATCCATTGCCGATCGTGGGGGTCATTGAGCCGGGCGTGCAGGCGGCCTTGGCCGAAGCGAGTTGTCAGCGCGTGGGCATCATCGCCACGCGTGGGACGATCCGCTCCCACGCCTACCAGCATGCGCTGGCGCTGCAGCGGCCCGACTTATTGATTTTCGAGCAGCCGACGCCCTTATTGGTACCGCTCATCGAGGAGGACTGGCTCGACCATCCGGCGACCGATGCGGCCCTCGAGAGCTACCTGAAGCCGCTGTTGGAGCGCGGGATGGACACGCTCTTGTTAGCCTGCACCCACTATCCGCTGCTCATTCCGCGGCTGCGAGGGATGCTTGGCGAGCGGGTCCGGCTGGTGGATTCGGCGACGACCTGCGCGGAACATCTGCGGGTTCATTTGCACGCCAAGGACCTTCTCGCGCCGGTGGGCCACGAGGCGACGCTCGAGATTTTCCTCTCTGACTTGAGTGAGCAATTCGAGGAGCTCGCTCGGCGCTTTCTCAAGAAGTGCCCCGGTCGGGTCCAGCGCGTGACGCTGTAGCGCACGTCGAGCTAGCGCACGCTGACCTTGGCGCTGCGCACTTCGGCGCGGCTCTGGTCTGCAAGGTTTTGGAGCGTGCGCACCTCGTGCCGAGTAATCGAGTACGGCCCGGCGAAGGTGATCCCGTGCGGATCCTCGCGCAGCGTCCGGCTGGCAAAGGCCTCGGAGTCCCTGAGGTAATAGAAAACCATGTAGTGACGCCCGTCGTTGTTGGCCTCGGCCAGAAAGTCCGGATGGCCGCGGAGACGCAAGAACCCGCCAAGATCCGGATAAACCGTCGATTGGTAGCTCAAGCGGCGAAACCCGAGCGTCTCCGGCACGGCGCGCACCAGCATGAGGTGGTCGGCCGCCTGGCTTTCGGTGGCTGAGACCATCAGGGTGTCGGGCATACTTCCGCAGCTGGCGGCCAAGCCAGCCGTCATGACGATGGCAAACCGCCCGAGCGGAGCTCTTAGGGATCTGATCAATCTGCTCATCTATTGAATGAATAATGCCCGGGCATACTGCTGGCGGTCGCGTTCGATGAGCCCCTGGAGGTGGTCAAGGGACGGCCGGGCGCCCTCGGACTCAATGAAAAAAGCGGTCTCGAGGGGGACAAGGAATTCCACGGCGGAATTCACGCCGATGAGGCGGTTGCGCGCATCGATGACCGGACCGCCGCTGTCGCCCGGTTGGAGCGGGACATCGTGCTTGAAGGTTTGGAAGCCGCGGACGGGGGAGTCGGGCTTTACGGAGCTGGCCAGGCGACCCGGCTTGCTGTGGGCACCGGTAGCGATGCCGGCGTGCATGATGGGCGTGCCGATGGGGATTTCGCGGCGGCTGGAAGCCCACTGGTAAAACCGCGGAGTGGCGATGTCCGCCTTGAGCAGGGCAATATCGCTGCTGTGTGAGCGCCAGACGACACGGGCCTTGGCCCATTTCGGCTGGCCACCGTTGCCGTAGATGATCCATGCCTTGCGTCCGGGGAGGCCCTCAAGGACATGATCGGCGGTCACGAAGTAGCCGTCGGGGGTCACTGGGGCGGCCGATCCGCCCTCGGCATTGTCCGGTGCCTTTTCCAGTGAGAAGCGACTGCCGACCCAGCGGCGGATGCTCGCTTCGTCGCTGACGACCACCGCGCTCAGACGCTCAGCTGCATACCGGTAGTTTGCCCCCGTCACCGGGGTGGTGTCGACAGAAGTCCCCGGGCCGCCACAACCAGCAAAAACCAAACAGACCGCGGCAAGCGGAGCGAGGCGGGCAGCGAAGGTGGCGGAAAGTCTCATAGGCACCGGGGGGAGGTGGGTAAACTTCCCGCATCTTGGCCGATTTGCCAGCCCGCATTCTGCGGGTGGCCGCTGGAAGCCCGCAACCCGCTGGGTGTCTGCCACGGAAATCAATCACTGGCCCCTGCGAGCAGCGCATCGACTACCCGTCGGTAGGGCGCCGGCATCGGCAGGGCGCCGAGCGCGGCGTAATCCTGCCAGACCTCGTTGGCCGCGGCGGGCGCGCCGGGCGCGGCGTGATGGACGTGCAGGGTGACCTTATAATGAGTGATAAAGTAAGTCGCGGTGTGGACGTGCGGCAGGTCGGCAACTTGCTCGGCGCTGCGCTCGGGGAGCTTCCACAGCCCCTGCCGGCGGCGCCCGGTCTCCTGGTGGAGCAGGACGCCGCGGCGCGGATCGGCTTGCCAAACGACCTGCTCGGTCACCTCAACGGTCTTGCGCGCGGGCTTTTTCCGCGGCAACTGCGACGGCTCGAGCGTCAGGCAAAACTGCGCCACCGGGCACTCCGAGCAAGCTGGCCGGTCGGGGCGACAGACGCGCTGGCCAAGCTCCATCAGGGCAGAGTTGAACACCCGCGGGTGCTGCGCATCAAGCAATTCGCCCGCCCAAGCCCACAGCTGCCGCTGGCCCGCGGTGGAGTCGACCTCCACTGAAAAATCCAACAGCCGCGCGAGCACCCGCGCGACATTGCCGTCCACGATAGGTGTCGCGGCCTCAAAGGCAAACGAGCAGACCGCGCCGGCCGTATAGCGCCCGACGCCAGGAAGGCGCAGGATCTCCTCGAACTCGCGGGGAAAAACCCCGCCATGCTCGGCAATGATCTGGCGCGCGGCGAGTTGCAGCATCCGCGCGCGACGGTAGTAACCGAGCCCTTCCCACACCTTGAGCAACTCCGCCTCGTTGGCCGCAGCCAACGACGCTGGATCCGGGAAGCGCTCCAAAAATCGCCGGTAATAGCCGCGCCCCAGCACCGTGGCGATCTGTGTTTGCTGCAGCATGATTTCCGCCACCAAAATCTCCCACGCGTCGCGCGTGCGCCGCCACGGGTAGTCCATCCCCTCATCGTCAAACCACTGCACCAACGCCTTGCGAAATGCCACCGGCGAACTCAGCGGATCAGATTGCGACAGCGGCTTGAGCACCTCCCCAGCAACCATATCCGCACACCCCTCCCCAAGCGCAAAATTTGCGCGCGCCGTTGCAGCTCAGCACTCCAATCCGGCCAATCCGGGGCAGCAAAGATTTTATCTTAAAGCCAATCCAGTAAATGATGCAGGATAACCGCACCCCGAATACAGCGTTCAAACTCTCACGCATGTCATTCAGCCGCAGTATCCGGCCTTTGAACAATCGCCTCCGAGCGCATGGGTGCCGAGCTTGGTTGATTATTAGTTTCCGCAATAAGAGGATCTTTCAAGACGCTCTTCCGCCCATCCAGCACTTGCGGCGGCCACCTTCTCGAACCCATCGAGCCCGTTCGACAGGCGACCTCGGGCGGAGCGCAGATCACCCCGATTGATTAAGACGGCAATAACTTTATCAACCTGACCCACCCACCCTGATCGCCGCACTCGCGCCGCCGCTTTATAATTATCGCAGCCCGCCACTCCATTGATCGTCAACTTATCCTTGCTCTACGGCAATCATGGTTGCATACGTCCTCCTCGGGTGCCCTTAGGTTCCGCGCCCGCAACTATTGCAGGCAAGAGGCGCGCCCGCCGAAATTCCCGGGTGCGGGACAAATTCACCTTTGGGGTTGGCGAAATCCGGCGTAAGGGTGTTTTCATGAGCATCACCAGCCACACCGCATTGCTTGCCGAAGAGGCAGTTGTGCAGCTGCGCGCGGTGCTTGAGAGGGATGGCTTTGAGTTCCAATCCCGGCCCTATGCACGCTTCTCGGCCAAGAAGGGCAAGCTGAGCGTGACGGTTTACGAGAAGGGCCCCAAGGTGCTCATCCAAGGGAAAGACACGGAGGACTTTATCCGCTTCACCTTCGAGCCCGAGATCCTCGGCGAGGCCCGCCTCGGCTATGAGGAACTCGTTGATCCGGAAATGTTCTCTCCGCACTTCGGGATAGACGAAAGCGGCAAGGGTGACTTTTTCGGCCCCTTGGTGATTGCCGGGGTCTACGTGGATGCGGCCAGCGCGCGCGCCTTGCTGGATTGCGGAGTCACTGACAGCAAACGGGTTGGCAGCGACGCGAAAGTCCGCCGGCTGGCTGCGGCCATCCGCGCCACCCCCGGAGTGGCTCACGAGACCCTCGCCATCAGCCCGCTGCGGTACAACGAGATGTACCCTACATTCCGAAATCTCAATGAGTTATTGGCATGGGGACACGCCCGGGTGATTGCCCGCTTGGCCGAGCAAAGGCCCACCTGCCCGCGCGCCCTCAGCGACCAATTCGCACGCAAGGAGATCCTCGAGCGGGCGCTCGACAAACGCGGTGTCTCCCTGGTTTTGCAACAGAAGGTCCGGGGTGAGGCTGACATCGCCGTGGCAGCCGCTTCAATCCTTGCGCGTGAACGATTTATCAACTGGCTGCGGGACACTTCGGCGGCCTCGGCGGTGGTCCTGCCGCTCGGCGCGTCCTCTCTGGTGAAGGATGCAGCGCGTCTTTTCATCACCGCCCATGGCGCGGAAAACCTCGGCAAGGTCGCCAAGCTCCACTTCAAGACGGCAGACGAAGTACTAAATACCCCATAGCCAACGACCGGCAAAAATCAGGCGGCAAAATTGTTTGATTTTTCGCGAGACAAAACCACCTGCCTGTGTTGTCCCTTCCGCACGCGTCTCCCCTTTCATTCAACCGCAAGCAACAACCCAAACGCATTTTTTGCACACCATCATGGCGACAATAACCAAGCGAGATCTCGTGATCAAAGTCAGCAACGAGACCGGCCTGACTCAGCAACAAGTCTTTGACGTTCTGCAACGTACACTTGATTCCATCACCTCCTCACTGGCCGCTGGCGACACGGTGGTGATGCGCAATTTCGGTGCGTTTCAGGTGCGCGAAATGAAGGCGAAAGTGGGTCGCAACCCGAAGGATCCAGGCAAGGATGTACCGATTCCTCCACGCGCAGTGGTGAAGTTCAAGCCTGGCAAGGAGATGAAGGAGCAGGTCGCGCAGATCCTGCCGGCACTGCGCGAGAAGCGCTGACCATGCTCACTTCGCGAAACGCGATGTAGTACTTCGCGAATCGTAGCAGCGGGTGTTTCGCGGGCGGATCGGTTCATGAGGGGTCGACAATTTCCCGGGCGCGGCGGAGTGATCCGCTGCGCCTTTTTGATTTTACCGAGTCGGCGGGTTTGGGGTAGGCTGCCGGGCGTGAAGTTTTTGCGTCCTTGCTGGCTGGGTATGGTGGTCTTGGGCCTGGTGGGTGCGGGGTCGTGCGCGCGGCCGAGCGGCTACCATGGATACCAGACGCGCAGCTACAGCGTGCGCGGGCACACCTACTTCCCGATGGGTGTTGAGGAGGCCCTGAGCTACGAGGAGGTCGGCGTGGCATCCTGGTACGACGAGAGCAAGTTTTTGGGGCTCAAGCGCGGAACGACGTCGCTGGGCGAAAAGGTGCTGCCCTGGCACCTGATCGGGGCGCACAAGACGCTGCCGCTGCCGTGCGAAGTCCGGGTGACCAATCTGGAGAACGGCAACGATGTGAGGCTGCGCATCAACGACCGCGGGCCGTTCATCCCGGGGCGCTTGCTCGATGTTTCGCCGCGGGCGGCCAAAAAGCTCGGGTTCCGCGACAGCGGCCTGACACGCGTGAAGGTCGAGGTGCTCTCGGTGGGCGACGGCAGCCTCAAGCGCAAGAAGCCCAAGCACTTCATTTTCTTCTGAGGTAGCAGCCGCGCAAGCGCTTGAGCGGCAGGCCAGCGAGCATGCTGATTGGGCTGGCCGGAGGGCGGGAGGCATGGTAACAGCCCAGCCCCATGGCCAAAGATGCACTTCAGGAAATCCGTGTGTTTGCTCCGGCGACGGTTGCAAACGTTGCCTGCGGATACGATGTTCTGGGATTCGCGATTGACGCGCCCGGCGACGAAATCCTTGTCCGCCACTCGGACAAGCCAGGCCTGCGCATCACCGCAATCACCGGCGACAACGGCAAACTGCCGCTTGAGGTGATGAAGAACACTGCCGGGGTCTCCGCCATGGATCTGCTTAAGCATCTCGGGATGACCGACCGAGGGATCGAGATGGAGATCCACAAGAAAATGCCCTTCGGCAGCGGGCTCGGGTCCTCGGCCGCCTCGGCCGTGGCGGGGGCCTACGCGGTCAACAAGCTCATCGGTGAGCCGCTGAGTAAAAAGCAGTTGCTGCCATTCGCCATGACCGGTGAGGCGAGTGCGGATGGCGCGTGGCACGCTGACAACGTGGCGCCTTGCCTGCTCGGGGGGATTGTCTTCATCCGCTCGAACCAAGAGCTGGATATCGCCCAACTGCCTGTGCCGAAGGACCTCTGGGCGGCCGTGGTGCATCCGGACATCGAGATTTTGACCAAGGTGGCGCGTGAGATCCTGCCCAAGGAGATTCCGCTAGAGAACGCGACCCAGCAAATCGGCAACCTTGGTGGCCTGATCTGCGGCCTCATTCAGGAAGACTACGGCCTCATCAGCCGCTCGATCCATGACGTCATCGCCGAACCGCGCCGCCAGAAGCTCATTCCCGAGTTCTACAAGGCCAAGCGCGCCGCCATGTCGGCTGGCGCCCTCGGGTTTTCCATTTCCGGGGCCGGACCCAGCGTGTTTGCGCTGTGCGAGGGTGAGGAGATTGCCCTCAAGGTGGGTGCCGCGGTGGCCAAGGTTTTCCGCGCATTGCCGCTTGAGTGCCAAGCGTATGTCTCGAAGATCAACCCTCGCGGGGTTCACGTCATCGGCTCCTGAGCGCATGAAATTCTACAGCACCAGCTCGCCATCGGATCACGTTGACCTCAAGGAGGCGGTCCTGCGCTCGCTGCCGGCCGACAACGGCCTCTACATGCCCGAGCGCATCCCGGCGCTGGACGCCGCTTTCTGGGGCGAGTGGCGGGATTTGCCTTTTGCCGAGCTTGGCTTTCGCGTCGCCCGCGGGATCTTTGAGGACATCCCGGAGGCAACTCTGCGTGAGCTGATTGCCGCAGCCATCGATTTTGACGCGCCGCTTGTCACGCTCGCTCCGCACGCCCATGTGCTTGAGCTTTTCCACGGGCCGACGCTCGCGTTCAAGGACTTTGGCGCGCGCTTCATGGCCCGCGTGATGGGCTGGCTGACCCGCAATGACGAGGCCGAGCTCACCGTGCTTGTCGCCACCTCCGGTGACACCGGTGGCGCGGTCGCCAGCGCGTTTCACCGCGTGCCCGGAACCCGCGTGGTCATCCTCTATCCGCGCGGCAAGGTCAGCGCCTTGCAGGAAAAGCAACTTACCACCCTGGGCGACAATATCAGCGCCCTGGAAATCGACGGCACGTTTGACGACTGCCAGCGGATGGTCAAAGCCGCCTTCCTTGAGCGCGAGCTTTCAGAACAGCTCAACCTGACGTCGGCCAACTCGATCAACATCTCGCGCCTCGTCCCGCAGGCGTTCTATTACTTCCACGCTGCCCGGCAGCTTGCCGCCGGCACCGAACCGGTCTTCGTCGTCCCCAGCGGGAACTTCGGCAACCTCACCGCAGGCCTGCTGGCCCAGCGCATGGGCCTGGGCGTGAAACACTTCGTCGCCGCCACCAACAGCAACGACGTCGTTCCCGCGTACCTCGATAGCGGCGACTATCAGCCGCGCCCAAGCATTGCGACTCTCTCCAACGCCATGGATGTCGGCGCGCCGAGCAACTTCGTCCGCCTGCTCGAACTCTGCGGTCACGACTGGGGCCAGATGTGCTCCCACCTCAGCGGCTTCGCCTTTTCCGACGAGGAAACCCAGGAGGCCATCCGCCACATCCACGCCACCACCGGCTACGTCATGGACCCGCACGGCGCCGTCGGCTGGCTTGCCGCGGGCATCTGGCGCACCGCCTATCCCGACGATCACACCATCGTCCTAGAAACGGCTCACCCGGCCAAGTTCCTCGATGTCATGACCCCCATCCTCGGTGCCATCCCCGTCCCCGAGCGCCTCGCATGCCTCGAG
Organism: Akkermansiaceae bacterium; assembly: GCA_044373535.1. Lineage (GTDB taxonomy): Bacteria > Verrucomicrobiota > Verrucomicrobiia > Verrucomicrobiales > Akkermansiaceae > JBILQA01. The sequence goes on from JBILQA010000026.1 coordinate 9,683, forward strand.
AGCCTCCCGAAGGTCGCCACCGCCATGCCCGCGGATCCTGCCGAATTACTGGCTTGGTTGCAGCTGTAGTAGCCCCTGCGCAGTGCCGGGCAGATTTTGATGGGTTGGCGCTTTGGCCCGCCCGGAATGCTGCTTGAAATCGCAGGCCAAGCGACCATGCTGCCCGCCGGTCTGCTAGAGGCGGAAAGTTAAGAAGTTGTACAAGATAGTCACCATTCGGGCCGTTTACGCCCGGTCCCCCTGATTCGATTCCCATCCCTGAAATGAAAGCCAAGCTAATCCTCATCGCCGGGATCGCCAACCTGCTCTGCCTGAATGGCAATGCTGGGGTGATCCTGGACCTAGACGCGTCCAAACTCCCAGCCGGCGAGGTCAGCGAAGCGGCCGACCAGGTCAACGCGGGCAAGTGGAAGGCCAACACGCCGTTCAAAATCGAGTCGACCGAGGGGACACCGGCCTTGGTGCTGGACGGCGCGCACAAGCTGACGTCTGATTTCCCGCTACCTGCGGGTTTTGAAAAGAGCCCGTTCACCGTTGAAGTCTGGGCGATGAACCCGGCGGTGGACAAGATGGAGACCGTGCTGACCTTTGCCCCTGAGAAGGGTGGGCCAGGCACGGAGTTTAGTTTCTCGAGCGGCTCGAGCGCTGGGGCATTCCGCTCAGGGTTCAAAGCCACGACGCCTTTCCGCAGCGTTCCCAGCCCGAAGGTTTGGCACCATTTGGCATGGGTCTACGGCGCGGACGGGATGCTCCGGGTCTTCGTTGACGGCGAGCTCAACGTTGAGGCCAAGCTGGGCTTCAACATGGGTGCCGGATCAATGGTCCACATCGGGGCCTCCAATGAGAACGAGGGCAAGGGGTTGCGCCGCGGCTTCACGGGGGCCATCGCGCGCGTGCGGGTTCAGAACACCGCCCTGACCCAGGCCGAGTTGCGCCAGGGTGCGGGGATCGTCAACGCCTTCTCGCCCAGCCCCGCCAGCGGCATCACCACCACCGAGCTGAGCGCCTCGCTGAGTTGGCAGCCGGGGCTCCCTGAGGTCGCCAGCTATGTTCTTTACGCCGGGATCGACAGCGCTGCCGTTCAAGCCGGCCAGGCTGGCAAGCCGACGACCAAGCCGGAGTTTGGTCCGCTGCCGCTCAAAGTCGGCACCCAGTACTTCTGGCGCGTCGCTCAGCTCGACAAGGCCGGCAAGGTCCTCAGCCCAGGTGCGGTGTGGACCTTCACCGCCGACAAGGGATTGGCCAGCGGGTCCGCCCCACGCCACAATGACAGCAACGTTGCGCTTACGCTCAACGAGCTGAAGTGGGTCCCCGGCAAGTACGCCAGCAAACAAAAGGTCTTCTTTGGCACCACTGCCGAGGAACTCGAAGCGGCCACCAAGCCAGCCGCCGAAGTCGCCGCCACTGCGGCAAGCTGCCCAATGCCCACCAAGCTCACCGCTGGAACCCGCTATTTTTGGCGTGTCGACACCGACAATGGCCAGCAACCGGCTTCGCGCGGCACCGTCTGGACATTCCGCACCCAGGATACCCGCGTGCGCAATAACATCACCTTCTTCGCAGGGTCCGACACCCACTACGGCCGCGAGAACAACGCCGCCATCAACCGCATGATCATCGATGAGATGAACGCCCTGCCGGGCATCGAGTACCCCGCCTCCGTCGGCGGCGGCAAGGTGGAGACTCCGCGTGGCGTCGTTCTCAACGGCGACCTTCTCGACGAGGGGTTCAACCAGAAAACCGGCCCGGAGACCTGGGCGGAATTCTGCCGCGACTACGGCCTGACTGGCGCCGACGGCCGCCTGTGCTTCCCGGTTTTCGAAGGCTTCGGCAACCACGATGGCGGCCCGACCAAGAGCTTTGTCCGCGCCGGCATCAAGGAGCGCAACAAGGCTCGCCCGGGCCTCACCCGCATCTCGGACAATGGTCTCCACTACTCGTGGGATTGGGATGACCTCCACCTGAGCCAGCTCAACCTCTTTGGCGGCTCGGACGCCTCCGACGTCAAGGGCGTCAACGGCCCCGAGCATGACCCGGAACTCTCCCTCGAGTTCCTCAAGATGGACCTCGAAAAGTCCCTTGGCAAAACCGGCAAGCCGCTCATCGCCTTCCAGCACTTCGGCTGGCTCGGCGGCATGTCAGAGTGGTGGACCATGGAAGCCAAGGAGCGCTACTTCGAGGCCGTTAAGGACTACAACGTCCTCTGCCTCATCAATGGCCACTCACACGGCACCGACTTCCTCCCGTGGCATGACCTCATGACCATCCATGACGGCGCCACCGCCCGTGGCGAGAGCGACTCCGGCGACTTCCTCGTCGTCCATGTCACCGACACCGAGGTCATCGTCGCCCAGCGCAAGCTCGGCAGCTGGGGGATGGCCAAGCGCATCCCGCGCAAGATCCCTGCCGCCAAGTAATTCCACCTCCTCTATCGACCGCTGCGGGCCCGCGCTCGCAGCGGTCTTTTTTTGCCCTCACGCCCCCTTCCCCAATGCCCAAAACCGACCTCGCCTCACCACCTCAACTCACTAGCCATTAGGGTTTTCTCCAGATAAGAGGCCAGACCTCATGCCGCAGACCTCATGCCGCAAGTGGCCAGACCTCATGGTGCCGCCCCCATCATGCCAAGCGCATCCCGCGCAAGATCCCTGCCGCCAAACACGCCGCGGCCAAGGCCCACTCGAGCGTCTCCTAGCGTAGTCATAAGCCGATGGGCATCAAGGTTTTCTACCGATACGAGGACAGACCTTTTTTATGAGGTTTGCGGGACAAGAACCGCCTTCTGTCCCTGCTGGCGGCACCGCGGCCACCGTCCCACCACAGCCTCCCACAAGACGATGGGCTTCAGCAGTTTACACCGATAATAGGACAGACCTCGACACTCCATTTCTGAAACGAAGGGTATCGTTGCGGTCCTCAGCGTGTTTTGTTCGGCTCATGAAGGATGATGCCGGGGGGCAAGATGTAGCCGAGGCCGAGAGGGGCGCTCCGGGCGGGGCTGAATCCGGTTTTGGCTGGTTTGGCCCTGGGGTCATAATGGCCGCCAGTGGCATCGGTGCGAGCGACATCATCGCCGCCACGGTCGGCGGGGCAAAATTTGGGCACGCGCTTCTCTGGGCGCTGGTGCTTGGGGCATTCTTCAAGTTCGTGCTCAGCGAGGGGATTGCGCGCTGGCAGTTGGCAACTGGCTTGACCGCCTTGGAGGGATGGGCCCATCGGCTTCCGCGGTGGGTATTGCGGCTCTTTGCGGCCTACCTCCTGCTATGGGCGGTTGCTGTAAGCGGCGCCCTGGTAAGCGGCTGTGGCCTAGCGATTGAGAACATCACCGGGGGCGCGGTGTCGCGCACCTGGGGCGGATTCATTCAAGCCATCGGCGCCTTTGCGGTCATTTGGTTTGCCCATGTGGATCGTTTCACACGGGTCATGAAGCCGCTGATCGTGGTGATGTTTGTCAGCATCGTACTCTGCGCAGTGCTGACCTTCCAGAACCCGTGGGTGGCGATGCAAGGACTCGTCGCGCCGAGCATTCCGAGCGGAAGTGGGGCGTATGTCCTCTCCCTCATCGGTGGCATCGGAGGTTCGGTCACCCTTCTGGGTTATAATTATCTCTTGCGCGACGAGGGTCGGGTGAGCCCGCAGAATCTTCGCGCAGTGCGGCGCGATCTGGCCATGGCTTACCTTTTCACGGCTATCTTTGCGATCTCAGTGATGCTGATTGCCAGCCGCGTTTTTCATTCGGTAGGAGTGGCCATCACGGACCGCGAGGCCGTCTCGCGCATGGCCGGGGCACTCGCCGCCACGACCGGGGTCGCGGGCTTCTATATTTACTCTGTGGGCTTTTGGGCTGCCGTGCTGGCCTCGCTGGTGGGGGTATGGCAGATGACTCCCAGCGTTTTCGCTGACTGCTACAGTCTCATGCTTGGAATGCCGCCGCGACAACGCCAGTTGGCGACTCGGGTTGGTGGTCGTCCTTACCGCGCCGCTCTGCTGTTTATGGCGCTTTGTTCGATCCCATTCGCGTTTATTGGGAGGCCGCTAGTGATCGTGATCGCCTTCACCGTCTTGGGCAGCCTGTTTATTCCCTTTTTGGCAGCCACCCTGCTCTATTTGAACAACCGAGTCCCGTTTCCACCGCCACTCCGGTCTAACCGCCTGGTGACGAACCTCCTCTTGGGGCTCGTTGTGGTTCTCTTTTTGATTATCGGCGGTCTCGAAACCCACGCGTTTTTGAAGCGTCAAATCCAGCAGGTGCAGGGATGCCGCCTGTGGCAGGGATGAATGGGTGCGCAGATTAGCGGACTTGTCCTTTGGCGCGGAGCGTGGCGAGGATGGCAGTGAGTTCGCTGACTTTGTCGGGATGGTCGGCGTAGAGATTGTGTTTTTCGGCAGGGTCAGCCGCTAGATCGTAGAGTTCGCCCGGGAGGTTGTTGGGCGTGTAGCCGTTTTCAGTGTCGTACCAATCGGGAACCTTTGAGTGGGCGCCGGACTTTGCGGCGATGAGGATCCAATGGTCGTGGCGAACGGCATAGGCACCTGGGTTGGTGTTATGGACGATGCTGCGGCGCGGACTCTGAGCGTTGTGCTGCCAGACTGGGAGGAGGTTATAACTGTCCTCGGCGGCGGCGGCGGGAATGCTTGCGCCTGCGGCGGCGGCCAAAGTGGCCATGAGGTCGACCTGGCTGACGAGCGCGGTGCTCACACTGCCCGCGGCGACCACGCCGGGCCACTTGACCAGGAAGGGGACGCGGTGGCCGCCCTCATACAAGTCGCGTTTAACGCCTCGGAACGCCCCGGAGCTGCGGTGGCCAAACTTGCGGATCCTTTCGTAGGCATACTGCTCGGCACCATTGTCGGAGGTAAAGACGACTAGGGTGTTGTCAGCGAAGCCATTGTCTGCGAGCGCCTTGAGGATATGGCCGACATTCTCGTCGGTTTGCGCCATGAAGTCGCCAAAGCCGCCAGCTTGCGATTTGCCGGTGAATTCATCGTTAGGAACAATCGGCGCGTGGGGAGAATTGAACGGCACATAAAGGAAGAAGGGGCCGGCCTTGCCGCGCTGTTCACCTATCCACTTTACTGTTTGCTCCTTAAGCTTTGGCACGACGGCAAAGAAATTCCACCCCGGGGTCATCGGGCCGGGCCGGGCCTCCCACGCGCCCTCTTTCGTCCGGTCGTTGAGCGCCAGCGGCACGCTTGGAATCGTCGTGACGCGGTCATTCTCGAACCACGCGTAAGGAGGAAAGTTCGGCACGTCGTCGCCAAAATAGTAATCAAAGCCATGGGATCTGGGGCCGCCGGAGATCGGCTTTGCCCAGTCGAAGTCCTCTGCGGCCAGGCTGTTTTGGGGCGTGCCTGGCTTGCGGATGTCGGCCCAGTTCCAGCCGAGGTGCCACTTGCCGATGCAGGCGGTCGTGTAGCCACGGGTTTTGAGCACCTCGGGCAGGGTTACCTCATCGGCGTCGAGGACCGGGGGAGCAAAGGCATTGACGATCCCGTGGAACTTGCGCCAGTGGAACCTTCCCGTAAGCAAGCCGTAACGGCTTGGGGTGCAGACCCCGGACGAGCTGTGTGCATCGCTGAAGCGCATCCCTTGCGCCGCCAGACGGTCGAGATTTGGGGTCGGAATCTTCGAGTCGGGATTTTGCGCGCCCAGATCGCCAAAACCCATGT
>JBILQA010000268.1:0-4337 GCA_044373535.1 Akkermansiaceae bacterium
ACCATTGGAATCCGCGGCGGCGTCCGGCCGCGGCGCCCCGGACGCTGGCTCGATTGCCCGCTCGGTGGCGAGGAACACGTGCGCATTGGTCCGGCGCCGGTAGTCCGAGCGATAGGTTTCGGCCTTCCTGACTAACAGGTCGATGCGCTGGTTGACAAAGAAGTCGGACGCCGGGCGGGTGTTCTTGTGCTCGGGCCAGATGGCCATGGTGTCGAGGTCCGGAGCGGTGCCGCGGCGGGTCACCTCGGTGATGCGGCTCAGCAGGCGTTCGGCGGCCTCGGCGTCGGAGGCTCCCGCGGCAAGCAGGGCGGTGAGGCCGTCCTTGAGGAGGTTCATCCGTTCGGCCGCCTCGGCACTCAGCGAGGCGCTCTCGCGCGCGTTGTCGATGCGCCGCTGGATCCGGTCGCGTTCGATTTCAAAGTGGTTGCGCGTGGCCTGGGTGACCATCATCGCCTCGTAGGAATAGCGCAGCGGCATGATCATGGCGGCGAGCGGTTCGCCGCCCTTGTCGCGCGCCGTTAGGGCGTCGGAGAACAGGTTGTGGTTCATCTCGGCGAAGGGCACGAGAGCGCCGGCAAGAAGCATCTGGGGGACGAGCAGGAGGGGCACGGAGGTCAGCGCGGCGCGCTCGCTGCGCACGATGCTTGAGATGACCAGCGCCAAGCCGGTGCCGGTCCAGGCGGTGAGGGTCATCCACAGCCAGTGCTCCCAGAGCATGCCCCGGATCTCCAACACCGCATTGCCAACCATCAGATAGGTCAGGCACTGGATGGCGGCAAGCAGGCCAAGGACGCCGAACTTGGCAAACACATACAGCCCGGCGTGGCTGCGGCAGTTGCGCTCGCGCCGCAAAATTGGCCGGTCGCGCAGGATCTCCGTGGCGCTGTTAGTCAGGCCCAGGAACATCGCCACCGTTGCCGATAGGAACAGATAGGCGGGGATGTGCAGGGCGGTCGAGAAGTCGTAGCCGCCCTCGGGAGATGAGCGCAGGGTGATGCCGATGAGGAAGGCGAGGATCGGTGCCTCCAACAGGGTGCTGTAGATCGTGCCGCGGTTGCGGAACTTCGAGAGCAGCGAGCGCTGGAAGTGGGTGATGAACAGGGTCAGCAGCTGGCGCGCGCGGCGCTTGGGCGTCACCGGGATGGGCATGTTGTCCTCCGCGCGCGGCAGCTCACCGAGGCGCGTTGGGGCGCCGTGGCGGTGGACCTCGGCGATCAGGTTGGTGCTCTCAAAGCGCTCCTGCCAGAAGGTGGCCGGGAAGCGCCGCACGGCGCCCGGGCTCTCGCCCGCGCCGATGGTCGCCAGCGGCGTTTCGAGCACGTCGAAGACGAAGTCCGCGCCCAGCGGCGCGTCCGGCATCGGGAAGGCGGTGGCCAGCCCAAGCTCGGTGCAGGCGTCGGTGAAGTAGGTCAGCATCGCGCGCGGCGTGCCGAAGAATGCCACGCGCCCACCGCTGTCGAGCAGCAAGACCTTGTCAAAGAGGCGCAGCACTTGGGCACCGGGGCGGTGGAGCGAGGCGATGACGATTTTGTCGCGAGCGAGCGAGCGCAGCGTCTCTGCGACGTGCTCGGAGTCCTTTGATGAGAGGCCCGAGATCGGTTCGTCGAAGAGGAAGATTTCCGCGGGGCTGGACAGGTCGAGGCCGAGGTTGAGGCGGCTGCGTTCGCCGCCGCTGAGGGCCTTCTCGCCGGGTGCGCCAACCCTGCGGTGGGCCAGCGACTGGAGGCCAAGCTCAGCGAGGATGCTGTCGACGCGGCGTTCCTGTTCGGCGGGCGACAGGTGGGGCCGGCGAACGGCGGCGGCATGGCGCAGGTGCTCGCGCACGGTGATCTGCGGGTTGAGCGCGTCCTCCTGGGGCATGTGGGCGACAAAAGGCCGCAGGCGGCTTAAGTTGTCGTAGAGGGAAATTCCGTTGAGGCGGACGAATCCGCGCTGGGGCAGCAGCTGGCCAGACAACGTGGCGAGCAAGGTGCTCTTGCCGCTGCCGCTCGGACCAATGATGCAGAGCATCTCGCCGCGCTCGACCTCGAAGCTCACATTGTCCAGCGCCCGGTTGTGCGGGCCGAAGTCGTGAAGCAGGCTTTCGACGCTCAGCGAGCGGATGACGGTGCGCTCCTCGTCGAGGATACCCTCGCTGAAGCGGCAGCGGATGGCCTGGCTTTCGCTCAGGCGGATGAGGTCGCTGTCGAGGAGCTTGCGGTAGCCGCGCACGACGATGCCGTTGACTTGGACGGGGCGCTCGGACTCGAGGATCTCGAGCTCGCCGGACGCTTGGCTTGGGTCAAAGCGGATGCGCAGCACCGAGCGCGGCCCGAGGCCCGGGGAGAGCAGCAGATCGCCCGCGCTGATCGCATTGGGGTCGTTGGAGACCAAGTATTCGCGCCGGTCGCTGCCAAGCCGGAAGCGGCCGCTCACGGCGATCGCCTGGCGCCGCAGGCTGTCCATCTGGATGCGCACGGTGTCATCCAGGGTGAGCCACTCATGGAACGAGCAGGACGTCGTGCGCCCGGGCGGCGGCAGCGGCCGGTCGGAGATGCGCATGCGCGGTTGTTGGAGGACCTCGACGTCGACCCTGACGCCAAAGCGCAGGCGCAGGACGCTCTGGCGCGAGCGGGTGCGTTCGGCCCGCAGGCCGCTCTCGCTGCGCGACAGGAAAATGACCGGCCCGCGGCCGGTGTGGGCGGCGTTGAGGAAAAACACGAGGTCCTCGAAGGTCAGCGACCAACCGGGGACGACGAGTTGCTGGCGCTCGCGCATGCGCAGGAAGGTGCCGGACTCGAGCGAGCGGCCGCGCACCCAGAGCAGGCCGGTGCCGGTGTTGCGGACCAGGACGAGGTCCCCCGCGCGGTAGACGCGGAAGTTCACCCCGGCGGCCTCGCTGGGCAGCACGATGTGGTTTGGCTCGTCGGACTCGCCACCGAAGATGAGCTTCTCAAACGGCGGGTCGGCGGGCTCCTGGCCGGCGGTCATTTCCGCGATGATCGCCTGGCCGTACTCGGGGCGTCCAAGCCGGCGCATGAAAACCTCAAAGGAGGATCGTCCACGCACCGATTGGCCGGCGGCATCCACCAAGGTGAAGAGCTGCAGGCCAAGGGCGAGCTTGCCGGTATCGTCCAGGCGGTCGCGCAATTCGGCGGCCAGGCGCGGCAGCGGCCGCGGGTTGCGCACCGCGCGCTGCAGGCGCTTGGCCAGCCAGCCGTGGTCGGCCTCGGGGAAGGCATTCCGCAGCAGGTCAAGGGCGACGTCTGCCTCGACCGGGTCAATCCGCTGGTCCAGGGCGGTAAAGCTGGCAAAGGTGTCTACCAGCGGGCCGACCAGGGCATCGCCGCCGGGGCGCAGGGCGCGGATCCGGCCGACGCCGGGAATAAAGCGCAGCCACGGGAAGCGGGCAACAGCGTTGGTTCTTGGACGGGCGGGCGGCACGCGGGTATCCTTGGCAGATGTGCAGCGGCCCGGCAAGGCAGCCAAAAAAGGATTTTCTTTTTAACTTTCCGCGCTAATTTGTCGCTCCTTTTGCAAAGATAGCGGGACATGCTAATATTCCGGCAGACCGTCCGAGCGTCCCCCCGGGCGCCGACCATTTCCGCTGTGCTTCTGTCGCTTAAGCCCCTAGGTTCCGACCAACGCTTTCACCCTGCCCCACCCACGAACGCCCCACCTTTTAACGCCCCCACCATTTAATCACCCATGTCAGACCCAAAGTCACCCCAAGAGCCGAAGGCTCCAAACCCGCGCAGCGGCGCCACCGGCGAGCCCGGCGGATTCAACTGGCGGCTCATTTTAGTGTTCTCCGTGGCGCTTTTCATCCTGGGCATTGCCTTCTGGGGTGGCCCCGGATCGACCGCGACGAAGAAAATCAGCTACGCGGAGTTTAAGAACCGCTGGGAACAAGGGCGCGTGGTGACGGCCAACGACGAGTTCCCGCTCAAGGTGATCACCAAGGAAAGCCCGTACGAGGCAACCATCCAGGGTTTTGCTATGCCAATTGTCGCGCCCAAGGAGCCGGTGAAGACCACGCCGGTGGCCTTCCAGGTGCCGGTGAACGTTTTCACCGGTGACGAGCTCAAGGACGTCCTGCGCGGCCATGCGCGCTATCTGCTGGTCAACAGCTTGCCGGAGACGCCGGAGGCCACCGTGATGTCGCTTCAGGACCTGCGCAAGGCGATGGCCTTCAACGAGGTGGTTCTCAACAATCCGGAGCAGCCGCTGCAAGTGTTGAATTTGCGTGGCAGCAACGAGGCGGTCATCACCGGGGTGCGCAACGTTCCTGCGACGCGCCCGGTGTTCAACAGCGACAAGAAAACCTTTGAGCCTTTTGAGTTCTCCGTGCCAACGCT
>JBILQA010000269.1:0-4336 GCA_044373535.1 Akkermansiaceae bacterium
CCGTTTCCCGTTCGCCGGCAAGCTCGCCACCGAGGCCATCGTCGAGACCTTCTGGCGCGCGCCGGTCACCACCGGCAGCTCGCCGGACCGCTTCCGCCAAGGCGCGCGCCTGCTCCCCGTGGCACGCATCACCCTGGATCCCGCGTCCGCCTCCGGCGCCCTGCGCATCTTCTTCCGCAACGAGGCCGGCGAGATCGTCGGCGACCCTACCACCCTCACCTTCCTCAACGGATGCTTCGCCACCACCGGCACCGCCGTGGTCGACGTCACCGCCACCGACGGCTTCCGCGACGAGGCCATGTACGCCGCCTACCGCGCCCGCCAAAGCGCGCCTTGGATGTTAGTCCTGCTCGAGGCGCCCGCCGCCGGCGCACCCGCCCGGGATTTCCGTCCGCTGCTAGACATCCCCATCTCAACCGATCGCCGCTAACACCCATTCCATTCCCATGTCCGAGACCGCAATCCCCAAAATCATCCCCAAGGAGGGCTGGCACGTCATCCACCTGTTCTACAACATTGACCACACCCAGTGGTCGCTCCTCGCCGAGGACGAAAAGCGCGCCGCCAAAACCCGCCTCACCGAGCTCGTCCAGGAAATCCGCGCCGAGCCCGACACCCATCTCCTGACCTTTGTCATCTCCAGCCCCAAGGCGGACATCGGATTCATGCTCCTCACCCCGGACCTGCGTCAGGCAACCATCTACGAAAAGCAGCTCACCCTCTCGCTCGGACCCGACATCCTCACCCCCGTCTACTCCTACCTCTCACAAACCGAGCGCAGCGAGTACACCACCACCCCTGAACAGTACGCCGAGGAAACACTCAAGGGCGAGAAAGGCCTAACCGAAGGCACCCCCGAGTTCGCCGCCGCACTCCAGGAGTTCAACACCCGCATGGACCACTACCTCCAGCACCGCCTCTATCCGGTGCTGCCCGACTGGCCGGTGATCTGTTTCTATCCGATGTCCAAGCGCCGCAGCGGCGCGGACAACTGGTACTCGCTCGACTACGAGGAGCGCCGCACCCTCATGGCCGGCCACGCCCGCGTTGGCCGCACATACAGCGGCCGCATTCTCCAACTCATCACCGGATCCACCGGCCTGGATGAATACGAGTGGGGCGTCACCCTGCTTGCGCGCGACACCCTTGACATCAAATCCATCGTCTACGAAATGCGCTTCGATGAAGTCTCCGCGCGCTACGCTGACTTTGGCGACTTCTACATCGGCATGCAGCTGCCCATTGGTGAGATGTTCCGCGTCGTCTGCCTCTGAGCGGTTGTTAGCCCGGGCTGCTAGCCGCGCAGCGCCTCCAACTGGGCGCGCAGCCCGGCGGGCAGCTCGATTGGCTTGCCGCCAAGCGAGACATGCACGGTGACCATGCCGCCCTCCGCGGCGACGGCCTCACCCTGCATCACCCGGAAACTCCAATTGATTGCCGTCCGCCCAAGCGTCTCGGGCCACAACTCGATGGCCAACACCTCGTTGAACGCAAGCGGGCGCAAATAGTCGCAGCGCACCTGCGCGCGCGGCCAGCCGCCCTGCCCGTCCCACACCGCCACCCCGAGCTGGCTGAGCAACGCATGCTCGGCCTCCTCGACGTAGCGCAGCACGTTGCTGAAGTGCACACGGCCGCTCGCATCCGTCTCGACAAACGCTACACGCCGGGACTGCCGAAATCGATTCTCCATGGCCGTGTGGCGGATTGTCTAACCCTTGAAGCGGGTGATCAGCAGTGACGAGTTGTGGCCACCGAATCCAAAGCCGTTGCTCAGCGCCGCGTCGATCTTCATCTCGCGCGCCTTGTTTGGAACATAGTCCAGGTCGCACTCCGGATCCGGGTTCTCCAGATTGATCGTCGGGGGAATAATGTTGTCGCGCATCGCCATGATGCACGCCGCGATCTCCACCCCGCCAGCCGCTCCTAGCAGGTGGCCGGTCATCGACTTCGTCGAGCTCACCACCAGCTTGTCTTTGGCATGTTGCCCGAAGGTGCGCTTGATCGCCTTGGTCTCGCAGATGTCGCCGAGTCCCGTGGATGTCCCGTGGGCGTTGACGTAGTCGACATCCTGCGGGTTGAGCTTGGCATGGCGCAGCGTCATGTTCATGCACCGGCTCGCGCCGAGCCCTTCCGGGTGCGGTGCTGTCATGTGATAGGCGTCCGCACTCACCCCGTAGCCGGACAACTCGGCGAGGATGTTCGCGCCGCGCTTCTTCGCGTGCTCAAGCTCCTCGAGGATCACCACGCCCGCGCCCTCGCCCATCACAAACCCGTCACGGTCCACATCAAACGGCCGCGATGCCCGCTCCGGCTCGTCGTTGCGCGTGCTGAGCGCCCGCATGTTGCTGAAACCTGATAGACCCATCGGCAAAATCGTCGCCTCCGCGCCACCGGCGATGAATGCGTCCGCGTCGCCGAATTTGATCATCCGCCACGCTTCCCCGATGCTGTTGTTCGACGTCGCGCACGCCGTCACTATCGCCATGTTCGGCCCCCCAAAGCCGTACTCCATGGCGATCACACCACTGGCAATGTTGGAAATCATCATCGGAATAACAAACGGGGAGACCCGCGAGGGCCCCTTCTCCAACAAAACCGTGTGCTCCCGCTCCAGCGTCCCGAGGCCGCCGATGCCGCTGCCGAGCAACACGCCAACCCGGTCGCAATCGACCGCCTTGGGGTCCAGGCCGGAATGCTCCATGGCCATGCGCGCGGCAGCGATGCCGAGCTGGCCGTAGCGGTCAAAGCGGCGCGCGTCCTTCGCATTGGTGAAGAACGGCGCGGCATCGAAGTTCTTCACCTCGCCAGCAATTTGGCATGGATACGGGCTTGGATCGAGCTGGGTGATGCGCGCAATGCCGCTGCGGCCGGCCTTCATCGCCTCCCAAGTGGTGGCCAGATCATTGCCCAGCGGACTGATTGCTGCGACTCCAGTGATAACGACTCTGCGCTCGTACATGATTTCTTTGTTGGAAAAGTAGGCAAATAATTAACCACCGGGCGGGGCTGCGCAAGCCTCATCCAAGCCGCTGATCTCTGCCCTTGCGGTTGAGAACCCCGCAATCCGGGCACTCCAAAAGCCGCTCGCGCCCGTCGTGCTCCCATGCATGGCCGCAATCCCGGCAAACGATCCGCCGCCGCCCGGCACGGCGCTCATCCGCCCGATGCTTCCAGCGCGACAGCAGGCTGAAAATCCCCACCAGCACCATCGCGGCAATCACCACCGCCAGCGCCACCTCTCTGAGGGTCAGCTCGATCATGGCCCAAATGTGAGACGAAACTCGACCGCTCCCCAAGTCAGCGCGGCGCCGCCCGCCGGCGCCGCGGGCCGCAGGCGCACCCGCCGCAACCAACTCTCCGCCTGCACGTCAAGCGCCTCAAGCGACTCGTCTAATGGCACACAATGGCGCACCCGCCCGCCGCCATCCACCCCAACAACAAATGTTAGCGGTCGCCCGATCCACTCCGGCGCCGCGGGCCCATCCCAGCCCGGCAAGCTCTCAGGCAGCCGCGCGCCAAGCTCGCCACGGACTAACAAGGTTGCCGCCGCCCTGTTGGGCCCGCCTGCACTGGCCTGTGGTGGCGCGGGCCGGCGCACCGGCAGCACCAGGGCGCCAACCGGGGCCAAGGGCAAATCCGCCCCACCCTCATCATCGGGCAAATCGGCAAGCTCGGGTGCGTAGACTGGCCGATTGGCCTGCAGCGCATCTCCGCCCATCACCGCCTGGGCAAGCTCGCGCTCTGGGTCAAAGCGGCTTGGCAGCGGCGAGCGCTCCTCGGCCAGGGCAACCAAGCCGCCATCTTCTGCGCCCACGGGCAAGACCACGACGGTTGCGTGCTGTTCGGCCACCTCCGAGGGCGGCACCACCGTCACCCGCACCACCGAGCCAAGCAGGGCGGTGAGCGCCGCGACCAACCCGAAGGCCACAACCAACCCAAGCGTGTTGCTGCGCGCGCCACGCCACACGAAGGTGAGCCCCGCCTCGCGGTCGCGCTGGACTTTCTTGCGGGTGAAAAACATGGCCGTCTAGTTGCCGCGGTCCTCACCGGACCCCGCAGCCCCGCGCGGACTGCCCACCTTGACCACCCTAAAAGTCTTCTCCAGAGCCAACTCCATCACCTCGCGCTCGATCCCCACCGACACTCCCCGGTCGCTGCGCAGCAGCACCGTGTTGTCCCCTGGCGTCCCCTCGCTACGCCGCTTCTCGAGCAACTCGGCGAGCTCCGCCTGGCTCACCGGCCGACGCTCAAAGTAAATCTGCGCTGGCGGACCCGCCGCGATCGATACCACCACCGCCTGCGCATAGCGGTCCATCTGGAAGCGCGACGGCGGCAA
>JBILQA010000027.1:0-15116 GCA_044373535.1 Akkermansiaceae bacterium
TTCTGGAGGCGCGGTTCGATGTACGACCAGGCGCCCATGTTGAGCGGTTCCTCCTGACACCAAATGAATTTGGCGGCAGCCGGGAAATTGCTGACAAGCGCCTCGACCATCTCGTGGTGGAACGGATAGAGCTGCTCGATGCGGACAATCGCCGTGGTGAACAACTCGTTCTCATCGCGATGTTTGAGAAGATCGTAGAAAACCTTGCCGGTGCAGAAGACCACCCGGGTGACCTTGGCGGCATCCACCTTGGCCGATGGATCCGGCAGAACCTCCTGAAAACATGTTCCGTCAAGGAAGTCCTCGACCGGCGAGACCGCCTCGGCGCGCGTGAGCAGGCTCTTTGGCGTCATGAGCACCAATGGCTTGCGGAAACCACGCTGTTTCTGGCGGCGCAGCGCGTGGAAATACTGGGCCGGGGTCGTCAGGTTGGCCACTTGGATGTTTTTCTCCGCGCAAAGTTGCAAGTACCTCTCCGGGCGCGCGCTGGAGTGCTCCGGGCCCATTCCCTCATAGCCGTGCGGCAGGAGCATCACGATGCTGCTGGGCGTTTGCCACTTGGACTCCGCGGAGGCGATGAACTGGTCGATGATGACCTGGGCGCCGTTGCCGAAGTCACCAAATTGCGCCTCCCACAGGATCAGCATGTTGGGTGCGCCAAGCGAGTATCCGTAGTCAAACCCGAGAACTGCCGCTTCCGACAGCAGGCTGTTGTAGACGCAGAACTTCGCCTGGTCTGGCGCGATGTTGGCCAGCGGGATGTAGCGCTCACGGGTTTCCGAGTCGTAAAACACCGCGTGGCGCTGGCTGAAGGTCCCGCGGCGGCAATCCTGGCCGGAAAGCCGCACTGGGTTGCCTTCCACCAGCAAGGTGCCAAAGGCCAGCGACTCGGCGAAGGCCCAGTCGTAGGGACCGCCATGTTCCAGAGCCTCAATCCGCCGGGGGACAAAGCGCTTGGCCAGCGTCGGGTGCAGGTTGAACCCGTCGGGGATGGTTGTGAGCACCTTGCCGATGCGCTGCAGGGTCTCGTTGGTCACCCCCGTCGGAACCGGCGCAAACGAGAACGGCGGCTGCGGCTCCGCGGTCGAACCGCTGAACACCGTCCGGTCGCCCGTCTCCTGCATCTTGAGCATCTTCTGGTAACCTGCCTCGAGGTGGTCAAGAATCTCATTCTCAATGAGATCCACATCCGGCTGGCTCAACGTCCCGGCCGCCACCAACTGTTTCTTGTAAATCTGTCCGACCGGCTCACGCGCCTCGATCTGGCGCGCAATGTGCGGCTGGGTGAAGGCCGCCTGGTCGGTCTCGTTGTGCCCCTGGCGCCGGTAGCAATACATGTCGAGCACGATGTCGCGCCCGAAACGCTGCCGGAATTCGAGAGCAAACAACGCCGCCCAAACGAGTTCCATTGGCCGTTCGCCGTTGATGTGGAGAATCGGCGCCTCGATCATCTTCGCTACGTCCGTCGCGTAGGACGACGATCGCGCGTCGGCGGGCATCGTCGTGAAGCCAATCTGGTTGTTGATGATCAGGTGGATTGTCCCGCCCGTCCGGTAACCCGGCAGTTGCGACAGGTTGAGGACCTCCGCGACCGATCCCTGACCGGCAAAGGCCGCGTCCCCGTGGATGAGGATCGGCAAAACCCTCTTGCGGTCAGTCGTTGCGCCATCGTCACCGATGATCCGCTGACGCGCCCGCGCCTTGCCTTCCACCACCGCGTTGACCGCTTCCAAGTGGCTCGGATTGGCTGCCAAGGCGACCCGCACCTCGCCGTCGGGAAGCTGTCTAATGCTCTCGTAGCCAAGGTGGTACTTCACATCCCCGTCGCCCGCAACGAGGTCGGGCACGTAGTTCGGGGTGAATTCATAGAGGATCGTCGTGAGCGTCTTGCGCACGAAGTTGGCCAGCAGGTTGAGCCGGCCGCGGTGCGCCATGCCCATCTCGATTTCCTTCACGTTGGCCGACGGGCACTTCTCGAGCAACGCGTTGAGCATCACCATGACGCCTTCCCCGCCTTCCAGCGAGAAGCGCTTCTCGCCAAGGAACTTCTTCCCGAGAAAGGATTCAAACAGCTCACCCTCCAACAGCCAGCGCAGCGCCTTTTTCTCCGTGACCGGGCTCTCGGGCTTCCACGCGACGCGCTGCTCAATCCGCTCGCGGATCCAGTGGCGCACCGCCGTGTTGTGGATGTGCATGAATTCGAACCCGATGGAGCCAGAGTACGTCTCGTTGAGGGCCGCAATCATGTCGCGCAGCCTCATTTTCTCGCCGTTGCGGAAAAACGTGCTCGACGCCTCCCGGTCAAAGTCGGCGGCCTTGAAACCCAGGGCTTCGGCGGCCAAGCGTGGTTGCTTTTCCGGCTCGCGCAGCAGCGGGTTGATGTCCGCCTGGGTGTGGCCGAGCGTCCGGTAATTATACACCATGCTCACAACCTTGCCGTAGAACGTCAGGTCAACTTCAGCAGCCGGCGCCGCCCCGACACCCGCGGTCCCACCCGCGGCGGCCTGCTCCCCGCGGTCACGCGCTTGGGCCGCGCCCAGCTCGAAGCCCTCAAAAAACGCAGCCCAAGTGACTTCCACCGATTGCGGGTCTTCGCACCATTGCGTGTACTTTTCGTCGAGAAGATCCGCATTCAGGCGGGCAGAGACGGAGGATTTCATGGTGAAGAGACGGGTCGAGGGAAAAGCGGGCCGGCGCTTTTCTGGCTTGGTAGCTCGGTTGCTTGGCATTAGTTAAGAGCCGGCCGGCGACCCGTCAATCGCTCAGGCAGGAAAATCCACCCCCACCACGCCCCACTTTTCACCTTCCCAATGATTGAGGTCTCCCACCTGACGAAGAGCTTTGCCCGCCAAACCGCCGTGCGCGACATCAGCTTCTCCGTGGAGCGCGGCACCATCGTCGGCTTCCTTGGGCCCAACGGCGCAGGCAAAACCACCACCATGCGCATGCTCACCGGCTACCTGCCCGCCACCTCCGGCGCCGCCAGCATCGCCGGCCATGATATTTTCCGCGATTCCCTCAAGGCGCGCCAGCACATCGGCTACATGCCGGAAAATGTCCCCCTCTACGATGACATGAGGGTCAAAGAGTACCTCAACTTCCGCGCCCAAATCAAGGGCCTGCGAGGCGGGGATGTCCGCCGCCACGTGGCCGAGGTGATCGATCAGTGCGGGTTGGAACTCGTTAAGCGCAAGATGATCAGCACCCTCTCGAAGGGCTTCCGCCAGCGCGTCGGCCTGGCCGACGCCCTGGTCAACCGGCCCGACCTGCTGATCCTCGACGAACCGACCAACGGCCTGGACCCAAACCAGATCCGCCAAATCCGCGAGCTCATCAAACGCCTCGGCCAAAAACACACGATTCTCATTTCCACCCACATCCTCTCAGAGGTGGAAATGACCTGCGGCAAAGTCATCATCATCGATGGCGGCCGCATCAGGGCGGACGACACGCCGCAAAACCTTGTTTCCCGCATGCGCGCCGCCGGCCGGGTCAGCGTGGAGGTTCAAGCCACTCCCGAGACCGCCGCAGGCGCCATTTCACGCCTCGAACACGTCAAAAAGGTCACCATCGAGGCCGCCGCCGACGACTGGGCCCACCTTTCCGTCCTGGTAGACTCCGGCACCGACGCGCGCGAGCGCATCGCCCAGCTCGCCACCCAGAACGGCTGGCCGCTGCGCAACCTCCACCGCCACGAGGCAAAGCTCGAGGATGTCTTCGTCGAGCTCACCCGCAAGGATTAGCTCTTAGCCCGCCCGAGATTCCTCCATGCGCCTGTCCCTCATTGCCCTTTTTACCGCCACGCTGCCCCTGTCCGCAGCCGCGCCCGAGGTGACCACCGCGGCCATCACGCCGGAATCCGCCGCCGGCGCCAACGGCCTGACCCGCACCCTGGTCGCCTCCGAGCCGCTCCTGAAGAATCCCGTCGCACTGAGCGTTGCGGTCGATGGCAAAATCTTCGTCACCGAGACGACCCGCCGGAAAATCGCCGACCTCGACATCCGCGACCACCGCGACTGGGTTCCCGCCGAGCTCGCCCTCACGTCCATCGATGAAAAACGCGAGTTCCTGCGCAAACAAAAGGAGTGGCCGGCCCTAACCGCCGTATCGGAGAAAATCCACCTGTTGGAGGACACTAACAATGACGGGCTGTCCGACAAGTCGACCGTCTTCGCCGCCGGCTTCAACACCGAGGTGACCGGCATCGCCGCCGGTGTGCTCGCCTGGCGCGGCGACGTCTACACCACCATCGCCCCGGACGTCTGGAAGCTCCGCGACACCAACAACGACGGCGTCGCCGACACCCGCGAAAGCATCGCCACCGGCTTTGGCCTGCACATCGCCTATGCTGGCCATGACATGCACGGGCTCACCCCCGGGCCCGATGGCCGCCTCTACTGGTCAATCGGCGACAAGGGAACCAACGTCCTCTCCAAGGAGGGCAAGCGCTGGTTCTTCCCCCACGAGGGCGCCGTGCTGCGCTGCTTCCCGGACGGCAGCGGCTTTGAGGTCTTCGCCCACGGCCTGCGCAACCTCCAACAGTTCGCCTTCGACAACTTCGGCAACATCTTCGGCGTCGACAACGACGCGGACTTTGGCGGCGAGAAGGAGCGCTTTGTCTATGTCACGGAGGGCAGCGATTCGGGCTGGCGGATGTTCCATCAGCACCGCGGCAAGGACTACAACCCGTGGATGGACGAGCACATGGCTGTGCCGTTCCGCGATGGCCAGTTAGCCTATTTCACCCCGCCGTTGGAGAACTCCGTCGACGGCCCGGCCGGCTTCGCCTTCAACCCGGGCACAGCCCTCAACGCCCGCTACAAGGACGCGTTTTTCGTCACCCAGTTCCCCGCCGGCAAGATCACGGCCTTCATGGTGCTCCCCGCAGGCGCCGGCTTCCGCACCGCAGATACCCACGTCGTCACCAGCGGCCCGGCCACCGTCGGCTGCAACTTCGGCCCCGACGGCGCGCTTTATTTCACCGACTGGAAAGGCGGCTATCCCCTCAACGACAAAGGCGCGGTCTGGAAACTCGACGACCTCGCACAAGCTAACAGCGCCATGCGCAAGGAAGTCGCCAGCCTGCTGCGCGACGGCCCCGCCAAGGCCGACACCGCCACTCTGGCCGCCCGCCTTGGCCACCCCGACCAGCGGGTGCGCCTCGATGCCCAGTGGGAACTTGCCCGCCGCAAGGAAACGGTGACCCTCGCGGAGATCGCGGCTAACACCTCCGCCGCCCAGCTGGCCCGCATCCACGCCATCTGGGGAATCTCCCAGACGCGCGAAAAACTAAGCGACCTGATGGCCGCACTGGCCAAGGATCCGGATGCCGAGATCCGCGCGCAAACCGCGCGCTGGGCTGGCGAGGCGGGATTTGCCGATCCGACCGTGCTGCTGCCGCTCATCAATGATGCCTCGCCACGCGTCTGCCACCTTGCCGCCATCGCCGCAGGCAAGCTCGCCCTCAGGGGCAGCGTGCCCGCCGCCATAAAGCTGCTAGAGAGTGCCCCCGCCAAGGACCGCATTCTTCAGCACTCGGCCGCCTCCGCCCTTGCCGGCGCGGCCACCCCGGCGGAACTCGCCGGCCTTGTTGGCCACCCGTCCGCTGCCGTGCGCCTTGGCGCGGTGGTAGCGATGCGCCGCCAGCAGGCGCCCGAGGTGGCCGCCTTCCTCAAGGATTCCGACCCGCGGGTCGTCGCCGAGGCCGTCGCGGCCATCTACAGTGACTGGATCATCAAGCCGGCTCTCCCCGCGGCGGCGGCCGCCCTTGATCAGGCTGGCTTGTTAGAAAGCGCCGCCCGGCGCTGCATGGCGGCCAACCGCAGAATCGGCGACACCGTTGCCGCCACACGCCTCGCCAACTTCGCCGCCTCCAACAAAAATCCCGAAGTCCTGCGCCTCGCCGCTATCAACCATCTTGCAAGTTGGCCGGAAAAAATCCTTCTCGATCCCGTCGACGGCCGCGCCCTTGCCATTGAGCCCGGTGCCCGCGACGGTGCCATGGTCGCCGGCCGTGTCCTGCTCGCCGCCCTTGGTGCCACCGCCCCGCCGAAGCTGGTCACTGCGGCCAACACCATGGCCAGCAAGCTTGGCATCGCCCTGGACCCCGCCACTCTTGCCGCCGAGGTCAATGACGCCTCGGCCACTCCGGCCGCCCGCGCCGCCGCGCTAGCAGCTCTGGCTAACACCGGCGGTGACACCTTCCTGAGCACCGCCACCGGCGCGCTCACCTCTGCGGTTCCACCGCTTCGCGCCGCCGCGGCAAAGTCGCTCGCCGCCACCCAGCCGGCCGCAGTCATGGCCTACCTCGCCTCCACCGGCCTCGCCTCCGCGGATCCCGCCGAGGCCCAATCCGCCGTTGCCCTGCTGGCCATCCTCAAACATCCCGACGCTGCCCAACAAACCGCCACACTCCTCGCCGCGATGCTTGCCGGCACGGCTTCCAAAACCATCGAACTCGAAATCCTCCGCGCCGCGGAAGCCGCCAAAGGGACTGCGGCCATCGACCGCTTGCTCGCCGAACTTTCCGCCGCCCAACAAAAACGCGGCCCCCTCGGCGAATTCACCCCGGTCTTGTTCGGGGGCAACGCCACCCGCGGCGAAGCGGTCTTCTCCACCCACCCCGCCGCCCAGTGCACCCTGTGCCACCGCGTTGATGAGCACGGCAGCGAGGTCGGCCCGCCCCTGACGAAAATCGGCGCCAGCCATGACCGCGCCTACCTCCTCGAGAGCCTCCTCAACCCGCAGGCCGTCGTTGCCCCCGGCTATGGCTTTGCCTCCCTCACCCTCAACGATGGCAGCACCGTGACCGGCACTCCGCGCAGTGAATCAGCCACCGAGGTGGTCCTCGCCAGCGCCGATGGCACCCTCACCCGCACCAAACTTGCCGACATCGCCAGCCGCACCGCACCGGTTAGCACCATGCCGCCAATGGCCTCCATCCTCACCAAGGAGGAACTCCGCGACCTCATCGAATTCCTCAGCACCCGCAAATAACTCCGCAGCTCCTGCCCGAGCCCTCAAGCGCCACCCACGCACCGCCCCTTTTCCCACCATGCGCACCTTTTTCATCCTCTTCCGCAAGGAGCTTAAAGGCTTCTTCTACAGCCCCTTCGGCTGGGTCGTCGTCGCCTTCGTCATCCTCATGAACGGCATCTCGTTGTCCATGGCCATGAAGGGCTTCCGCGATTCCGCCGCCCAGGACAGCCTCGTCTACGTCGCCTTCCATACCCCGGTCTTCTGGTTCTACTTCCTGTTCATCTTCCCCCTCATCACCATGCGCAACTTCGCCGGCGAGGAGCGCAGCGGCACGCTCGAAACCCTCCTCACCGCTCCGGTCCACACCTGGCAGGTGGTCCTCTCCAAGTTCTCCGCATCCTACTTCTTCTATGCCCTGCTCTGGGTGCCCACCCTCCTGCAGCTCAAATTGTTCGATCTAACCACCCAGCTGCCCCCCGCCTACAACGGCGGCGCCGTGATAGGCGCCTACTCAATCATCCTGCTCATGGGCGCGCTCTTCGTGGCGCTTGGCTGCCTTGCCTCCGCGCTGACCTCAAGCCAGATCATCGCGGGCATCATCACCATTTTCCTCTTAATCCTGCAGAACTTCCTCGGCTACGTCACGGTCATCTGGGGCGAGAACTTCCCCGGCGCGCAGGCTTTCCACTATATCTCCAACCAGCAGCACCTCCACTACTTCGCCAAGGGCGTGCTCGATAGCCGACCAGTCGTCTATTACCTATCAACGGCCGCCTTCACCCTGTTCCTAACCTATCAGGTGGTGGACTTCCGCCGCTGGCGCAAGTAGCCGCGCAGAAACACCCATTCCCAACATTTCCATGACCTCCGAACCCGCCATCCCCGAGTCCGCCGATTCCGCGCCGCCATCCGCGGACCGGCCGCCGCGCCCGATCTCACGCTGGGGCGTGGGCAGCCTCTCGCTGCTGCAAATCCTCTTTGCCATCATCATCCTCGTGGGCGTCAACTTCCTTGCCGGCTCGCGCCCGCAGCGCCAAGACCTCAGCGAGCAGCGCGACTACACCCTCTCTCCACTCACCAAGCGCTTCCTCAAGCAGGAAGTCTCGCTACGCGGGGATCCCATCAAGATGATCGTTGCGGTGCGCCGTTCGTCCCCGTTCATGGCACGCATCCGCGGCCTGGCTGAAGAATACCAGCTGCGCAGCCGGCGGAAAATCACCGTCGAGTTCGTCGACCCGGTCCAAAGCTCCGACCGCATCCAGACGGTGGCCACCACCTATGGCTTCAAGTCCTCGCGCGACCTCGTCATCATCGATGCCCGCCCGGCAAATGCCCCCGCCACCACTCCGAGCCCGGCACCCGCTGCCGCCGGCACGGCCCCGGCGGGCGCCGAGCTTGCGCCCATGTCTGGTAACATCCGGTTTGTTAGCATCGAGGACATGATCCTCTATCAGGTTCGCGACGGCCAGCGCCGCCCGATGGCCTTCCAAGGTGAGGACGCCATCACCTCCGCCCTGATTGCCGCCACGGAAGGCACTCCGCGCGTCGTCTACCTGCTTGCGGACAAGAGCGATCTGCGCAGCGACACCCCCGAGAGCCCGTGGAGAAACCTCGCCCTCGCACTCTTCCAACAGAACATCCACCTCGTCTCGCTCAACCTGGCCGAAACCGAGAAAATCCCCGCCAATGCAGAGGGGGTTGCCCTGATTGCCCCGCGCTATGACCTCGATGAGCGCGAGCTTGGAGTGCTGCGCGAGTATTGGGGCCGTCCGGGAAGCGCCGTGCTGGTAACCGTCGACCCTAACTTCCGCCCCGCCAAGCTGCGCTCCTTCCTGCGCGAGAACGGCGTGAGCTGGCGCAACGACCGCGTCATGACGCTGCGCTCCGGCCAGGCCCAAACAACCGTGCGCGCCTCCTTCACCGAAGGCATGGAGTTCACCCGCGACTTTTGGTCAAAATCCACCGTCTTCGAAGGGGCCACCTCGAGCCTCGACGTGCGCGAGAACGACGAATCGCTCCTCAGCCGGCGCACCTCGGTTTATTCCCTCATCCGCAGCACCAACGACTATTGGGGCGAAACCAAGTTCACCGCCGCACCCATCGCCTTTGACCCCAAGGAGGACCAACCCGGCCCCCTGACCTTGGCTGCAGGTATTATCCGCGGCGCCGCCACCGATGACAAACTCGCCGACAAAAGCTCCAAGATGTTCATCCTTTCGAACTCATCCTTCCTCGAGCCCTCGCTCGCGCGCGAAGAGCAGATGGACTTTCTAACAACAGGGGTGAACTGGCTCATTGACCGCCCCGCGCTCGTCGGCGTCGGGCCGCGCACGCTGGTGACCTACAAGCTCCCTTTGTTGGACGCGGAGGCCGCGTTCATCAACCGCGTCAACCTGTTCTTCTTCCCGGCCTTCGCCTTGGTCCTTTCCCTGGTTGTTTGGCAGACCCGCCGCGCCTGAGCCACCTCCCCCACCCCGATGCGTTCCGGATTTTTCACCCTGATTCTAGCCATCGCGGCCTTGCTCGCCGCCATGCTGGTTGCCGTCGGCCTGATCACCGGCAGCCTCAACTACGTCTTCGGCGTGCCCCCAACACCGGTTGGCAAGAACCTCTACGGGGACCTCGCACCCGCCGAGATCCGCCGCATCACCCTAACATCCGACGGCACCACCGCGGAGCTGCGCTTGGAAAACGGCGTCTGGATGACCGTGCGACCATTCAGGGACCGCGCCGACCCACGCTTCGCCAAGGCGATTATCGACTTTACCCGCGGCGCCAAGGTCGAGGACGCCATTCCGATGGATGAGATCGACGGCGAACTCATTGGCCTGCGCGCGGGGACCATCATGGTGCGCCTCGAGGACTCTTCAGACCGCCCGGCAGCCAAATACATCATTGGCCGCCGCACCGCGTGGAACGCCGCGGACCCCGAATCCGCCGAACTTATCCCGACCGTCTTCATCCGCCCCATGGACCGCCGCCGCAAGGACTTTGTCTATGCCTGCAGCGGGGACATCCACCCGCTCGTTAGGGATGGCTTCCGCTTTTTGCGCGACCACCGGCCTTTCTACTTCCACCCCGACGGCCTTGACCAGGTGCGCGTGCAATACGGCGAGGGGAAGTTCACCCTCGCCCGCGCGACCCCAAGGTCTCCGTGGCGCATCATCAAACCCCTGCAGCTGCGCACCGACGTCAAGGCTGTCGGCAAACTCCTCGGCGGCCTCTATGAACTAACTGCCACACGGATCAACGAGCGCGCCGATGTGGTCCTTCCCGATTCGGCCGAGGGCTCCGAGTTGGGCGAAATCGCTATCAGTTCGTTCGGCTCCGACGCAGAGACGGTTCTAACACTCCACCCGGCCGCCGATAACAGCACCACGCTGGCAACCGTCACGGGGCGCGACGGGGTCTTCGAACTCCCCTCCAAGGCCGACTCCGAGCTGGTGACCCTTGCCCGGCTGCCCTTGGCCGTCAACGCCCTGCGCGACCAGACGCTGACCCAGCTGGCCATCGGCAACCTTGCCGCCATTACCATCGACAATCCCAGCCAGGAGCCAATCACCCTGCTGCGCACCCCGGGTGCGCCGTGGATGCTCAAGCGCGATGGGCGCATGCGCCCACTCAATGAGAAACAGCTCTTCTCCATGCTCAAGGCCATCACCGAAACCAAGGTGGACGCCTTCGTCACCGATGCGGCGACCGACTTCGGGCCCTACGGTCTGGACCGCCCTGCTCTGAACCTGCGCTTCACCAGCACCGGTGGCGAAACCCTTGCCCTGGCATTCGGCCGCGGGGGCGACGGCCAGCTTTACGCCCGGCGCGATGGCAGCAGCACGGTGGTCCGCGTCGAGGACTCAATCCTCAATGCCATCGGCACCCAAGCCCACCACTGGCGCTCGCCCACCCTCTGGAGCCTTACCCGCGCGGACGTCATCGCCATTGTGCGCCACGCGCCTAACCAACCCGACCTCGTCCTGCGTTACAATGACGCCCTCGAACAGTGGAACGCCCAACGCGATGGCAAGGACCTGAGCGCCGACCTCAACCCCAACCGTGCCAACTATCTGTTAAACCGGCTCGCCGGCCTGCAGGTCAGCAGCTGGCTTCCACCGGGCAACTCGGAAGCCGCCATGGCACTGGCCAAGGCACCCTTGGTCATTGAACTGCAAGTGCGGCGCATCAACGACTTCGGCGAGCAAATCGCCATCGACCGCCGAACCCTGTCGATCACCCCGGTGTCCGACTCGCCCCAGAACCAGTTCTATTACGGCCACCTCAGCAGTGAGCCCGACCTCTTCATCCTCGACCAGCCCAGCGTACTTGACCTCCTTACCGATGTGCTCGCCGAGGAGTAGGCGCCTGACCGGTTAGCGCGCCAGCGTGCCGGCCATCATCGCCGCCAAGGCCCCAAGAATCAGCACCGAGCCAGCGATACGGATCCGCATCCAGCTCTTCGCATGGTTGCGAAACCAGCCGAAGAGCAACCATGCTCCGGTTAGAACAGCCACCTGCGCCACCTCGATACCGATGTTGAACGATACGACGGGACCGACGATGTTGGACTTCGGCAGCGGCAGCGCGCGCAGCACAGTGGCAAAACCCATCCCATGCAGCAGCCCGAAGCCAAACACCACCGCCAGACGGTGGCGCGGCAGCTCGCGCCGGAAGATGTTCTCCACCGCGACGACCGCAATGCTCACCAAGATCGCCAGCTCGACAAACTTATCGGGCAGGTTGAGCACCCCGAAAATTGTTAGAAAAAGCGTCACGCTGTGGGCCAAGGTGAACGTCAGGCTCTGCGAGAACAGCGGCTTGAGCTGCGGCGAGAGCAGAAAGAGTGCGAGGATGAACAGAATGTGGTCCTTGCCCTTGGGCACGATGTGCTCAAAACCGTAGACAACCCAGCGCCACAGCGAGGACCCCTGAGCTGCGGGCTGCCTGGCCTGGGGGTCGGCGCCCGCCGCGGGCACGGTGGTCATCACGGCCGCGTCGCCGGCACTGATGACCGTTAGGGCCGCGGCGTCCCCCGACCCGTCGGTGATGAACAGGTCCACCTCATCGTTTTTCCAGTTGGCCACCAGCGGACCGCCCGCGGCGGGCACCCCCACACCTACCAGAACCAAGTCGACATACGGATAGACCTCCGCCCCGTTGGGAAACACCGGCGGATCGGTCGCAAAGTTGGGAAACTCGATGCGCCACTCGGCGGCCTCGCCGTTGAAGGTCAGAAACAGGTTGTCGCGCAGGTACTCCTCGGCGCCCGCCTTCATGCGGGCAAACTGCTCCTTGCTGAAGCCGTTGAGCACGGTGCGGCTCGGTGGCGTCGCCGTCGGGTCCTCGCGGATCTCGCTCAGCGCGCTGCCCGCGTCCATGCGCCACTCAAGCCTCCAGGCTCCCGGCGCGGTGTGCGGCACAATGTCGATCTGCTGGATCGGGTGGCCCTCGGCCACGGCAAGGAGCAACCCTAGCAGGGCGGCGAGTCGGAGCAAAAAGGCGGCCATCTGCGCATCGGTTTGTGGCATGGGGCGGCGGGTGTCAATGGCGCCTGTGGGCCGGGCACGGCTCCCAGCTCATTTCGCTGCCGCTCAACTCCCCCTTGACCGCGACGCCCCAGCGCACTACCAACCCCGCCATGGGTTTTGATCAACTAGGGCTTTCCGAGGCCGTCCAGCGCGCCGTCGCCGAATCCGGCTATGAGAACCCGACGCCCATCCAGGCGCAGGCCATCCCCTTGATCCTTGAGGGCCGCGACGTCGTCGGCGCCTCCCAAACCGGCACCGGCAAGACCGCCGCTTTCGCCTTGCCGTCCCTGAGCAAGATCTCCCCGCTGCAAAAGCCACAGATCCTCGTCCTCGAACCCACACGCGAACTTGCCCACCAGGTCGCCGAGCAATTCGAGCACTACGGCAAGTACACCGGCCTGAAGGTCGCCCTGCTCTACGGCGGCGTCGGCTACGGCAGCCAGCTTGAATCCCTCGCCGAGGCCGACATCGTCGTGGCCACCCCGGGGCGCCTCATGGACATGTTCTACCGCGGCAACATGCGCTTCAACGAGCTCAAGGTGCTCATCCTCGACGAGATTGACCGCATGCTCGACATGGGATTCCTCCCGATTGTTAGGAAGATCGTCAACCTCTGCCCCTGGGAGGGACGCCAGACGCTGTTCTTCTCCGCAACGATGCCGCCGGCCATCCAGACGTTCGCCGAGTGGTGCCTAACTGACCCGGTGAGCGTCGAGATTGCCCGCCGCTCGGTGCCGACGACGGTCAACCACGCGTTCTATCCGGTGTCCATGGACCAGCGCGACGAGTTGCTCATCGCCCTGTTGGAGCGGACCGACTTCAACAGCGTGATGATCTTCACGCGCACCCGCAAGGAGGCCGACACGGTCGCCTCGCTGCTGACCAGCAAGGGCCACGACAAGGTGGCGGCGATGCACTCGGACATTGGCCAGAAGGAGCGCATGGAAGCGCTGGCGGGCTTCAAGAGCGGCAAGTACGACGTGCTGGTGGCCACCGACGTGGCGGCGCGCGGGATCGACATCTCCGGCGTGACTCACGTGATCAACTACCGGGTGCCGGAAAACGCCGAGGACTACGTGCACCGGATCGGGCGCACCGGGCGCGCCGAGGCCGAGGGCGATGCCTACACGCTGCTCTCCGCGGATGAGCAGGACTTTGCGCTCTCCATCGAGCGCTTCGTGGAGCGCAAGATCGAGCGGCGCAAGCTGGAGAACTTCGACTACGTCTACACCGCCTTGTTGGATGACGACCGGAAGCCGGCACGGCGCAAGAAGCCGCCGATGCCGAAGCGCCGCAAGCGCTAGATCGGAGCGCCCGCGGGCGAACCAGCCACAGCCGTGCGTGTCCTCGCCATCGATCCCGCCATCCGCAACACCGGCTTTGCGGTGATGGATTCCGGTGTCAAGCCGGTTGCTCTGGCCTGGGATGTGATCACCATTCCCGAGCGCGTTGCCCAATCCGCGGCGCTCTCCGCGATCCGCTCCGGGATCGCCAACCTGATTGCCAAGTGGCAGCCCGACGAGGTGGCCGTCGAGGGGATCATCTTCGTCCAGTCCCACCGGACAGCCATCTCGATGGGCGCGGCGCGCGCCGCGGCCCTGATTGCCGCCGCCGACGCCGGCCTGCCAGTCTTCGAGTACGCCCCACGCAAAGTCAAACAGGCCGTCGTCGGCAACGGCAATGCCGCCAAGCACCAAGTCGCCTTCATGGTCCGCGCCCTCCTTGGCCTGGCAGAAACCCCGGCGCCCGACGCCGCCGACGCTTTGGCGATCGCCTACGCCCACCTTTCCGCTGCCGATCCGCTGCGCGCCCAGTTGTTGGAGCGGCGGCCGATCTAACACCCCGCTCCCAACCTTTACCTGGCATGCAGACCCGCTGGCTACCCTCCGGCCTATCCCACGCCGACGCCCTCGCACTCCAGGAGCAGGCGGTCGCCGGAGTGCTCTGCGGGGATGGAGCGGAGACGGTTTTTCTCGTGGAGCATGCGCCGGTCTACACGATTGGGCGCACGCGCGACACGACCTCGCTGCGCAACCCGGCGCAGCTGGCCCATCCGGTGAGCGAGATCAACCGCGGCGGCCAGGCGACCTATCATGGGCCGGGGCAGCTGGTGGCCTATCCGATTGTCGACCTGCGCCCGCGCGGCAAGGACCTTCACGCCTATCTCCGGCTGTTGGAGGAGGCGATCATCCGCACTTGCGGCGACTTCGGCGTGGCGGCCAGCCGCCGCAAAGGGCTAACCGGCGTCTGGGTGGCTGAGCGCAAGCTGGCTTCCCTCGGCGTCGGAGTACGCAAGTGGGTCGCCATGCATGGTCTGGCCTGCAACATCACCCCGGAGAGCCTGCCGCCTTTTCTGGCCATCACCCCCTGCGGCATTGATGGCGTCAGCATGACCTGTCTCGCCGATGAGGCCGCCAAGCCGGTGAGCGTCCATGCGGCGGGCACGGCGCTCGCCTCCCACCTGCTCGGGTTGCTCGCTGTCTAGCAAATCCTCGTTTGCATGCAGCGCCAAGTGGGCGCATCCTCTATCAGGTGCGTTGCCCCCGCGACCGTCAATGCCATCCCTGACCAAGAGCAAGCCATGCCAGAACAACGCAGTGAGCAGGACTCCATGGG
>JBILQA010000318.1:0-3494 GCA_044373535.1 Akkermansiaceae bacterium
CCGCCCAGCTTTCCCCTCCCTCCCGGTCATCGCCCGGCCGCGCAGCCTCCTGCACCTCTCGCCGGGCGGCCAGGCTAACTTCTTTGTCGGCATCTCAGCTTCCATCGAGGTGTTGGGCGAGTGCCACGGCGCGATGGTTAGCCTGTTAGCGGTCCCCACCGAGCGGCTCTCCAAGACCTGGCACGGCACGCCGCTGGCCGGCAGCCTTGGATTCGCCCTCAAGACCTACGCCCGGCGCACCTTCGAGCCGCAGGAGTGGCCAGCCTACGACATCGTCTGCTCCATAAGCATCGTCAACGACGGCACCGCGAGCCTGCCGTTTGAGCGCCTCTATCTGGAAACCCAGCACCTCGCGGTGTTCCAGAAGGACGGCCGCCTGTGGTCCAATGCCGCGCGCCTGCGCGTCAACGTCCAGGAGCACAACCTCAGCAACATCACCTACGCATCCAGGCCGGCGGAACCCTACGAGGACGCCGTCGAACTTACTCCCCCGCCACTGGGCCGGCGCCGCCGCTCAACCATCCACAGCGCCTTTGCCCGGGTGCTTGGCCACCTCAATCCCCTTGGAGACCCGTCATGAGTTTCCTTGCCGTCGAGCTTCCGGACTACCTGTCCTTTTCATTAACAGATGAAAGGATAGGCCAGCTTGTTTCCACCGCCGTCGTGCTGGCGGTTGGGTTGCCCTCGGCGGCCCTGATTTCGCGGCTGGTCCAGCGGGTTTCCACTGCGCGGTTCTCCGCCCAGGCCGGGGTCCTGCTCACCCGCATCGTCCGCTGGGCGCTCATCGTGCTGGTCCTCGCCACCGCGCTTAACCAGTTCGGCATCAATCTTGGCGCCGTCCTCGGCGCGGCCGGCATCGCGGGCATCGCGGTTGGCTTCGCCGCCCAGACGTCCCTGTCGAACCTCATCAGCGGGTTCTTCCTCTTGGGCGAGCAGCCCTTCGTGGTCGGCGACCTCATCGAGGTCGACGGCGTCACCGGCGTGGTGGACAACATCGGGATGATCTCCGCGACGGTGCGCACGATGGACAACCGCTCGGTGCGCATCCCTAACGAAACCTTGGTGAAGAGCAAGGTGACCAACATCACCCGCAACCCGATCCGCCGCTACGACCTCAACGTGGCCGCGGGCTATCAGGAGGACATTGAGGAAGTCATGCGCGTGCTGCGCGGGGCGGCCGAGAACAACCCGCTGTGCCTTGACGAGCCCGCTCCGGTGGTCATGTTTGTGAGTTTTGGCGAATCAGCCATCAACTTCATGCTTGGCGTGTGGATGGTCAAAGAGGACTACCTGGCGGTGCGCAACTCGATTGCCGGCGAGGTCCAGCGCGCGTTCAGCGCCAACGGGATTCAGATGCCCTTCCCGCACCGGGTGCTCAGTGCTGACAAGGGGATGGAGCCCATCCCGGTGCGCGTGGTGGCCGGTGCCGCAACCGGCCCGACGGCCGCCGCGCCGGCCAGCGAGGCCTAGGCGCCGAAGCGCGCGAGCAGCGGCGCGAGGTCGCGCGCCTTGCCGGCATCCCACAGCGGCCGGGGCGTGAGGATGGCCGCGTCAAGCGCGCGGTGCTCGGGCCAGTTAGCTTCTGCTGGAATCTGCGGGGCAAGAGCGCGGATGACCTGCTTGGCCAGCGATCCGTTGGCGTGGAGGTTTTCCAACAACGTCGCCACCTCCACGGGCGGCTCGTCGGTTTTCCAACAATCGTAGTCGGTGACCAGCGCCAGGGTGGCGAAGGCGATCTCCGCCTCGCGGCACAGGCGCGCCTCGCCGGCGTTGGTCATGCCGATGATGTCAAACCCCAGCGCGCGGTGCATTCTGGCCTCCGCGCGGGTCGAGAAGGCCGGCCCGTTCATGCACAGGTAGGTGCCCCCGTCATGGAGTCGCGGCGCGAGCGGGGCGGCGGCAGTCACCAAGAGCTCGCGCAGCCCCTCACTGTAGGGATCGGCAAAGCCGACATGGGCGGCAATCCCGCCGCCGAAAAACGTGTTCAGCTCGCCCTTGCCGGTGCGGTCGACGAGCTGGTCGGGCACGACGACCTGGCGCGGCGCGAGGTCCTCGCGCAGGCTTCCCACGGCGGTGACGGCCACAATCCAGCGCACGTTGAGCGAGCGCAGCGCCCAGATGTTGGCGCGGTGGTTGATCTCGTGGGCCAGCAAGCGGTGGCCAAGCCCGTGGCGCGGCAGGAAGCAGATCCGGCGACCGCCCAGCCGGCCTTCGATGAGCTCATCGGACGGAGCACCAAAGGGCGTGACCACCCGGCGCCGGGTGACCTCCTCAAGGCCATCGATTTCATAAAGTCCGCTGCCGCCGATGACCCCCATGGCGGGCGGCTGGGCAAGAAGGTCTTCGGGTGATTGCAACATGGGCGGTGGTTGTGGCGGGCGAACCCTGCCCGCATCATCCACGCCGCGGGGGCGCCGACAAGCTCGCGTGCATTGCGCCCCTGCTATGCAGATTGCCCAGCGATGGGCGAGTTGCACGTCGGCCCCCGCCGGGCCGGTGCCGCCGCGCCCGGGCCACCCACACGGGCTGCGCGAGTTGCCGCAGAGTCCCGGGTTGGTACGCCGCGCGCTGCTCAAGGAAGCGGCCCGGCCCGGCGCGCTGCGCGTTGCCGCGCCACTCAACCCAAACCTTTGTTGCCATGCAAAGCATCAAAAACCTAGTCACCGTCATCACCGGCGGATCCAGCGGCATTGGCCGCGCCACGGCCCTTGAGTTCGCCCGCCAGGGCGGCACCCTTGTCCTTTGCGCCCGCGAGCGCGAGCCGCTCGAGGAGGTCGCCGATGAATGCCGGGTCCGCGGTGGGCGCGCCATTGCCATTCCCGCGGACCTCACCCAGGAGGCGGAAGTCCAGAAGCTTGCGCGGCTTGCCGTCGAGAAGTTCGGAAAAATCGACGTCTGGATCAACAACGCCGCCGTGACCATGTTTGGCCGCTTTGAGGATCTTCCCGCCTCGGATTTCCGCCAGGTGGTTGAGACCAACCTGTTTGGCTACATCCACGGCGCCCGGGCGGCTCTGCCCATCTTCCGCCAGCAGGGCCACGGGACCCTCATCAACGTCTCCTCGATCGTCGGCCTCATCGGCCAGCCGCTCACCAGCGCCTATACCACCAGCAAGTTTGCCATCGACGGCCTCACCGAGAGCCTGCGCATGGAACTCATGGACGCGCCCGACATCCACGTGTGCGAAATTCTCCCCGGCTCAATTGACACCCCACTCTTCCAGCACGCGGCAAACTACTCCGGCCGCGCCGTCAAGCCGATGGAGCCCATCTACCGCGCGGAGGACGTGGCCCGCGCAATTGCCAAATGCGTCGAGCGGCCCAAGCCGCGCGTCCTCGTCGGCGCCACCCCGAAGATGCTTGCCGCCCTGCTGCGCATGGCACCGGGCGCCGCGGAGATGCTCATGGCCCGCCAGGTCCCCAAGGAACACTTCAAGGACGAGGTCGGCGTCGACAACCCCGGCAATCTCTACCATTCCATGCCATCCATGAACC
>JBILQA010000365.1:0-2990 GCA_044373535.1 Akkermansiaceae bacterium
TCCTCGTAGGTGCCTTCAATATCCCAGGCGAGCCAGACTTCCCAGCCTTGGGAGACCATCAGGGCCGCCTCCACGAAGTCATGGCTGAGGATTTTCCCGCCAAACGGCTCGCGCCCCGGCAGCGCCGGCAGCTCGCAGAACTCCGAGAACGGCTTGATGCGGATCAACGCATTGTGGCCCCAATAGCTGCCGCCATTGAGCTGCCAGAAATTCAGCCCGCGGATGAACAGCGGACCGTAGAGGCGCATCGCAAATTGTTGGAGCCGGGTGAACACCGAGGCACCACGGATCAGGCGCGGCGGCGTCTGCAGGATCCCCAGTCGGGGGTAAGCCTCCATCACCCGGGTCATCTTCACGATGTCCGCCCCGTCCATCAGGCTGTCGGCATCCAGCACCAGCATCGCCTCGTAGCCGCCACCCCAGAGGCGGACAAAATCCCCGATGTTGCCCGCCTTGCGGTTGAGGTTCTTTTCCCGGCGGCGGTAGTAGATCCGGCCAAGCGCGCCGAGGCGACGGCACATGTTGGTCCAGGCGACCTCCTCAAGAACCCACAGGTCGAGGTCACGGGTGTCGCTGAGGATAAAGAAGTCAAACGAGTCAAGGTGGCCCGTCTCGGCGATCGAGCGGTACATCGCCTCGACCCGCGCGCAGAAGCGGCTGGATTCCTCGTTGTAGACGGGCATCACCACGGCGAAGCGCGCCTTGAGCGGCCCGTCTGTGCCGTCGGCCAAGTCGGTGATGCGCACCGCGCGACGGCGGCCGCGCAGCATGTCGATGGCGCCAAACACCGCGTGGAACGACCCAAGGACCAAGAGGCCGTTGAGGATGAAGAAGATGCCCAGCAGCGGGAAGTGCGCCCGGTGCCAGCTGGTGCTGCGGAACAAGTCGGCCAGGAAGAAGGTCGCCACCAAGTTGACGATCAGCACGCTGGAGAAAAAGATGACGCGTCGCAGGCGGGCGCTCTTCGGATTGAAAAAGGGCGGCGTGCTCGGGGCAACGTCCGGGATTTGGTTTTTCATCGATTAAAGAAGAAAATGAACCAAAGCGATCCGCCGATGAGCAGCAGAAGCAGGCTGGCGAACATTTTCAAGATGATCGGGCGGCGGTTCATGCTTTCCCACCACTGTGCGGCGCCGGCACCGATGGCATTGAATTCGAGCGGCTTGGCTTCCATCGTCAGCTCGGCGAAGTTGGGTCCGGCGGTGAGGTAGCAGCGGCGCATGGCGGCTTGGAATTCCTCCGGCCAAGGTGCGGGGGTGAGGAAAACGCCCTGCCACTTGCCGGGCATGTCGGTGAGGAGCAGCGCGAGGCGTCCGCGGGCGGCAAGCCGGCCTTCGTCCAAGGGTTCGTCGAGGACTTGCTGGGTCCAATCGGCGATTTCCATGAGGGCTTCCTCCATGGCCAGCAAGCGTGGCGGCTTCTCCGGCTCGGCCGCGCGACGGGCCGACGCGCGCCACAGGATCCCGCGGACCAACTCGGCGACCAGCAAGCGGTTGCGCACCCGCAGGGCCTGCAGGTAGGCCTCCACGGCGGCGTATGCTTCTTCCCACTCGTCGAGCTCGGACTCGGTGAGTGGCTTTGCGGAGGCTAAGGGTGAATGCGGTAGGACCATGTTTCAGTAAGGAAGTCCTCGCCGCGCTTCAGGCAGCAACGCAGTTCGACGGGTCCGATGTCAGCGAGCTTGGTGCCCTCGGCTGCTGGAGCGAGTTGGAAGGCGGCGCGCCAGCGGCCCTCCGGCATGCGCTGCACCGTGATGCTCTGGATTTTGACTTTGCCGATGGCGTCGCCAACGACCTCGACCATGGCCGATGGGGTTTCATTTTCCGGGATCTGCTGCAGGCTGCCGCCGGTGAATTCAACAGCCACAGTGCGCTGCTCAGGTTGCCAGTCATGCACGCCGGTGCGCGTGGCCACCACGTGACCGCCGGCGCGGGCGGGATCCTCGTTCATCGTCCAATGTTGGCGGTAGGAAAACTCCAGCCGCTCACCAGGCTGGGGGATGCGGCGCGGCTCCCACATGGCCACGCTGTTGTCGGCGAGCTCGTTGCCGGTGGGAATCTCCATGAGCATCACCTTGCCTGGGCCCCAGTCGGACGTTGGCTCGATCCACAGTGACGGGCGCAGGTGGTAGGCGGCCTCAGCGTCCTCGTAGGCGGCAAACCGGCGGTCGCGCTGAAGCAGGCCGAAGCCCTTGCACTCATCCATGGAGAAGAAGCTGAACTCCACCTTGCCGGTGTCATTGGAGATCGGTCGCCAGATTTTCTCGCCGCTGCCCATGAGGATGGCGAGGCCATCGGAGTCGTGGACCTCAGGGCGGAAGTCGTCAAAGCGCCGGCGAGAGTTCTCGCCAAACCAGAACATGCTCGACATCGGCGCGATACCCAGCCGGGTAACCTCCCGCCGCACAAACAACACCGCGCGCACATCCATGGCCGTGTCCTGCCCCGGCGTGATACGAAACGCATAGGCGCCCGCGTACGATGGACCGTCAAGCAGGGCGTAAAGCACCGCGGAGGCATCCCCTTGGTTCGGCTTGCGCAGCCAGAACTCGCGGAACGCCGGAAACTCTTCCTTCTTATCGCCTAGGCCGGTGTCGACGGCCAGGCCGCGCGAGGAAATGCCCCACCGCTGAGCCTTACCCAGCGCGCGCCAGTAGCTCGCTCCCTGGAAGACCGCCAGCTCGTCAAAATGCTCGCCATTGAGCTGGGCGTGATAGCGCACTCCGGCAAACCCGGCGTCCGCCGGCAGCTCGCCGCGCGGGCCAACCAGCGGACCGTAATTGAAAAATTCCTCCGTGAGCCGGATGCGTTGCTCGTGGGTGCCCGTAAACTCATTGAGCATCACAGGCTCACGGAACAGGTAGCCAGGGTGGAAGAACGTCGCCCGGAATGGCAGGTTCTTGTCCGCCGCCCACAGCGCCTGGGCCGGGTTGAAGCGGATGTCGCGGTACTGGTCGTAGCTGAGCTTGTTGAGCCACTCAGGCAGTGAGT
>JBILQA010000270.1:0-4270 GCA_044373535.1 Akkermansiaceae bacterium
GCGGTGTCAGTGGGAGAATAAGGGGGGGAGAGGATTTTACCCGGGGCGGCGCTGGGCTGCCCCGGGGAGCTTCGGCCGGAAAGCTTCGGCCGGGTGACCGGGTGACCGGGTGACCGGGTGACCGGGTGACCGGGTGACCGGGTGACCGGGTGACCGGGTGACCGGGTGACCGGGTGACCGGGTTGACCGGGTTGACCGGGGGAGGTGGCACAGCGATCTGGGGCTTGGATATCGCCGTTGGCGCTAAGGGGATTATATTTCAGCCTTGATGATCTTTTAGGGAAAGACGGGATGGGGAGGTGGCGTAGGGGTGTGCTATGATGGACGACAGGGAAGCGGTGGAGCGGATGGGGGAAGTGTATGGGCGGATGAAGGTGGAGGTTGGACGGGTGATTGTGGGGCAGGACGAGGTGGTGGAGCAGGTGTTGATGGCGATTTTTTGCCGTGGCCATGCGTTGTTGGTGGGGGTGCCCGGATTGGCGAAGACCTTGTTGGTATCCACGGTTGGGCAGGTGTTGGACCTTGGGTTTAAGCGGATTCAGTTCACGCCGGACCTGATGCCCTCGGACATCACGGGCACCGAGGTGCTGGAGATGGACCCGGAGACGGGTCGGCGGGGGTTCCGGTTTGTGCCGGGGCCGGTGTTCACCCATTTGCTGTTGGCCGATGAGATCAACCGGACGCCGCCGAAGACCCAGGCCGCGCTGTTAGAGGCGATGCAGGAACACCACGTGACGGTGGGGGAGAGGACGTTGGCGTTGCCTGAGCCATTTTTCGTGTTGGCGACGCAGAATCCGATTGAGCAGGAGGGGACGTATCCATTGCCGGAAGCGCAGTTGGACCGATTTTTGTTCAATATCCTGGTGGATTACCCGAGTGATGCGGAGGAGCGGGAGATCATCCGGCGGGTGACCGGCGAGCGGCCAAGTCCGCCGCAGGCGCTGCTTAATGGAGAGGAAATCATTGCGCTGCAGAACGTGGTGCGGCGGGTGCCGGTGGGTGAGCATGTGATTGATTTTGCGGCGCGCCTGGCGCGTTCGACGCGGCCGAAATCCGCGGAAGCACCCGATTATGTGAGGGAAATGGTGGCGTGGGGTGCGGGTCCGCGGGCTGGGATCAACCTGATCAGCGCAGCCAAGGCGCATGCGGTGTTGCGCGGACGCTTTCATGCGACGACCGGGGACGTGGCGGCGGTGGCGGTGCCGGTGCTGCGCCACCGGGTGGTGACGACGTTCAATGCCGAGGCATCTGGAGTGAGCAGCGACGATGTGGTGCGCATGCTCCTCAAGGGGATGAGCAAAGAGGATGAGCTTGTCGCCTAGGCCTTGCGGATGAGCGAGAAACCGACGTTGCCTGCGGCCATGGAGCTGCTCCCACCGGAAACGATGGGGGTGATGCGGCGGCTTGAGTTTCAGTCGCGCAAGCGGATGCGCGGGTTTTTGTCCGGGCGTCACCCGAGTCCGGACAAGGGGCAATCGGTGGAGTTTGCCGAGCACCGCGAGTACGCGCCGGGCGACGACCTGCGCAATCTCGACTGGCGCTTGGTGGCAAAAAACGACCGCCACTATATCAAGCAGTACGTCAACGAGACGAGCCTGCGTGCCACCATCGTGGTGGATGTCTCCGGATCGATGGCGTACCGCGGCGAGGCGGCCTCGATGTGGGCCGGCAAGCAGTTGTCGAAGTTTGACTATGCCCGGTACCTGGCGGCGGCGATGGCGTACGCCTATGTGCGCCAGGGAGATGGCGCGGGATTGGTGACATTTGACACGAAGGTGAAAAAGCACCTGCGGGTGGCAAGCCGGCCCGGGCAAGTGCGGCGGATCCTTGAGGAGTTGCACGGCACGGTTCCGGGTGATGACACGGCGGTGGCTGAGTGTCTGCATGATGTGGCCGAACGAATTCCGCGCCGCGGGCTCGTGGTGCTCATCAGTGACCTGTTTGATGAGCCGACAAAGATTGTCGAGGCGCTGCACCACTTCGATTTCCGCCAGCATGAGCTGGCCGTGCTACATGTGCTTGCAGAAGAGGAGGTTGGATTTCCCTTCACAGCCTACTCGACGTTTGAGGACCTTGAGGGGGTTTCGCCGCGCCTGCGGATTGATCCGCAATCAGTGCGGGCCCTTTACCTTGAACGGATGCGCGCATTTCTGAGCACCCTTGAAAAAACCTGCGGGCGCATGGGTGCCGACTACGTCCCGGTGAACACCAAGACGCCGGTTGGCGATACCCTGGTCAACTGGCTCGCATCCAGAAAGGCACGCCGGAGGTGAAGGCCCCACGATGATTTTTGCGAACCCATGGATTTTGTTAGGTCTGGCTGGCGTGCTTGGGCCGGTGATTTTGCATTTGCTCAAGCGGCGAGCGGCCAAGCCGGTGAGCTGGGGCGCGATGCGATTTCTCATCGACACGGTGTCGGTACGGCGGCGGCGGATCGAGTGGGAGGAAATGGTACTGATGGCGGCACGGTGTTTGCTCGTGGCGCTGATTGCACTGGCGTTGGCGCGGCCGCTGGTGCCGCCGGACTCGTTGGTGCCGTGGAGCGTGCTGATGCCGGTGGTGTTGTTGGGGGTGGCGGCCTTTGGCGCCTCCTTCGTGATGCGCGGCGGCAAGGGGATGTGGTTGGCGCGGAGTGTGGGGCTGGTGTTATTGGTGGCGTCGGCGGGGCTGGTGATCTTCGAGGAGCAATTGAACCTGAGGAGGTTTCACAGCGGGAGCGGGCGCGATGTGGCGCTGGTGATCGATGGCTCGACGTCGATGAATCTCGACGACGGCAGCGGGAGCGCATTTGCGCGCGCGATCAAGGAAGCGAAGGGTTTGGTAGCCAAGGCGCCGCGGGGGACTGCGTTTGCGGTGATCCTGGGTGGCGCGGCTCCGGAGTTGATTACCGCGTCGCCGCTGTCGCATCGGGAGGATGTGCTTGAGGTTCTGGATGGATTGAAGGCGTCCGGGGGGACGTTCCGGGTGCGCGACGCCTTGGGGCTAGCCACCTTGGCGCTGGCGGAGGGAAGCCAGGGCGGGAAGGAGATCGTGGTGTTCACCGATCCGCAGCGGCGCGGATGGGCAACCGATGAGGCGGCTGGCTGGGATGAACTGGCGGCGAATTGGAAGGCATTGGCCACCAAGCCGCGGGTGATGGTGCGGACATTTGCGGCGCCGTCGGCGTGGCGCAATGTGGCGGTTGGCGATGTGCGGCTGTCGCGTGAGGTAGTCGGGACCGACCGCGATGTGACGGTGGAGGCGCGGGTGGTAAATACTGGGACTGAGGCAGTGACGCCGCGCGGGGTGGGGATGAAGGTTGACGGGGCGGAGAGCATGGCGGCGGGGGTTGGGCTGTTGGCCCCGGGGGAATCACGGGTGGTGACGTTCCGCCATAAGTTTTCCAAGATCGGTCCGGCGCTCATTGAGGTGCAGGTGGATGTCGATGACGACCTGGCCAATGACAACCGCAGCTGGCATGCGGTGGCGGTGGACGCGCCGGTGCGGGTGTGGGTGGTCGAGGGGCGCAGTGGCGGGAGTTTCATGGAGCGGGCGGGGTCGATGGTGGCCTTGGCATTGGCACCGCAAGCGGCTGGGACTGAGGCGGCGATGAATGTGGAAGTGGTTTCCTCCGCGGAGTTGGCAGGGAAGAAGGGTCTGGAAGCGGTCGATGTGCTGGTGTTGGCGGATGTGGCGCGACTGCCTGTGGAAACCGCGCGGCGGGTGGCAGAGTATGTCAGCGCGGGTGGCGGGCTTTGGGTGATGGCGGGCACGCAGGCGGAGGGGGATTTCTATAACTCGTGGAAGACGAGCGACGGACTGATCATGCCGGTGGATTTGGGGACAACCGAGGTGCAGGACGAGCGAGCGGCACTGGCGCGCGAGACGCTTGATCATCCAGCCATGGCGCTATTCAAGGAGGGCGGGGACTTGGATGAGGGGGTGGTTTCGGTGCATCGGAAGATGAAGGAACGTGGACCCTGGGTCGCGGGTCGGCTTGGGAGTGGGGATGCGCTGTTTGCGGCGCGGGATTTCGGGCGCGGGCGGGTAATGGTCTCGGCTGGTGGAATGGACTCGCAGTCAGGCACCTTGGCAGCCCGGCGGGCATTTGTGCCATTGGCCCATCAATGGGCAATTTGGCTGGCGGCCGCGGCTAAGGTGGACCCGAACCTGCCATCTGGCTGGCGGCCGGTGTTGAGACTCAATGGTGGGGGTGGCTTGCGCGGATCGTATTTCAGTCGGCGCGGTGGCAAGGGAACGCTCGTGGTGCAGCGCGTGGACTCCTGCGTGG